>JALSJF010000019.1 GCA_026989505.1 Cyclobacteriaceae bacterium | reverse complement strand
AAACCAGGATACCATTGTCCTGGGGCCCGGGGCCGAAGACATGAAGGGGGGTGATGTAATTATGCTCTATGCCCTGAAGGCCTTGTACGAAGCCGGGGCGCTGGACGGTACGCAGATTATTGTAGCCTTGCATGGCGATGAGGAAGAAACGGGCAAGCCATTGGCTGTCAGCCGCAGGGATATTATTGAGGCCGGCAAGCGCAGTGATATTGCCCTGGGTTTTGAGGGCTCCACCGGTTTTAACGATGCCACCGTGGCCCGCAGGGGCTCCAGTGGCTGGCGCCTCGAGGTGAGCGGCAAACGTGCCCACAGTGCCGGCATCTTCAATGAAACCAATGGGGCGGGGGCAATTTTTGAAGTGGCGCGCATTCTCCACCAGTTTTACGACCAATTGCATGCGGAGGAATACCTTACCTTCAATCCCGGGGTGATGCTGGCCGGCACATTTGTTGAATACGATAAAACCAATTTTAAGGGAACCGCTTACGGCAAATCCAATGTTATCCCGCAAACCGCTATTGTTACCGGAGGCCTGCGCTTTATCTCGGAGGAGCAAAAGGAACGTACCCGTACCACGATGAAGGAAATTGTGGCGAAACATTTACCTAAAACCGATGCTGAAATCTCTTTCTGGGATAGTTACCCGGCCATGCCCCCTACGGAGGGCAATGGGGAGGTGCTGCAGGTACTGAGCGAGGTAAGTGTGGCTATGGGCCAGGGGGAAGTAAAACCTTTCGACCCGTTGAAACGAGGGGCCGCGGATATATCGTTTGTAGCCCGATATACCGATGGCTTAGACGGCCTTGGCGCTATGGGGGGTGGCGCCCACACCCCCAATGAATATGTTGACCTGACCACTTTTGAAGTGCTCACTCAACGGGCGGCCTTATTAATCTACCGCCTGACCCGTTAGTTACTCTTGTTTGCTTACCATAGATACGCCCGCGAGTAGTTTTTATTGTTTAGTTTGACGGCCAGGATCAGTTCGTGGGAGCCGGAAGTATTGCGGTTGAGTTGCGAGGTAGGAAACTCATAGGCGTAGTTGAACCCTATATTTTTGGTAATATAGGTGCCGGCAGAAATGCTCACAGCCCCGAGGTAGGAATATTGCAGGCCGCCCCAGATTTTGTCGTGGACGCGGGCCCGGATGCTGGCAATAATCTCAATCGGGTTTTCATTGCGTATTCTCAACAGCAGGCTGGGGGTAATCAGGTAACCGTACTTCCATTTATGCCGGAAGCCCACCTGCACGGTTTGGGTAAACTGCGACACCTGCTCATTAAAGAAATTGTTGCTGCCGCCAATATTATACGAAACAGCGTTTAGGGCCGAATACCCCAGGAAAAACTGCTTGTGGTAGATGACGGTACCTACGTTCAGGTTGAGGTTGCTCTTTTGATTTCTGTTGTTCAGGTAGCTCAGGTAGGCCTGGTCGTTGGTGGGGTTGAGTACGCTGATACCGGTGGGGTCGAATTTATTAAACTCATAGCCTACCCCGGCCCCAACCGACCAGATAAGCTGGTTGGTAATCCGCAAATGGTAGGCATAGCTGAAATAAGTTGCCAGGTTAGAAAAGCCCCCGTCCTGGTTTTGCAGCATGTAAAACGAAACACCCTGGCGTTTTCCTTTGCGGTAGCCAAATTCATCGCTGGTCTCTTTTTCATTATAGGCGTTGGCTTCAAACAAGCGTACGCCCCGGTCTTTAAAATCATTGCCCGGGCTGATCTTCAGGGCCATATTGGCCGACAGGAACATGCTGGTGGGGGCATTGGCAAAGCCCACCCACTGCATCCGGTAGCCTAATTTTATGTCCACAAAGTCTTCTATACCGGAAAAAGCCGGGTTTACCGGCAACGGGTTTTGCTGAAACTGGGCAAAGCGGTAATCAACCTGGGCCCGGCCCGAAAGCGGCATAAAGAAAGCCAGGAGGGGCAACAACAGGGTGATAGGGAACCTTGAACTGCTCATAAGATGATGGTTATGGTGCCTTTGTAAACATTCTTCCCGTCCTTCAGGTCGATAATATAAAAGTAGGTGCCCATGGGCAGCGGCCGGCCATTATAGGTGCCGTCCCAGGGCGTGTAACCTTCTTTCGACTTATATACGGCTTGCCCGGCTGCATCATAAATATATACTGTGGCATTCGGAAAGGCCTCAATGTCTTCCAGTTCCCAGGTGTCGTTTTCGCCATCGCCATTAGGGGTGATGGCATTGGCAAACTTGATGCCTTCGATAAGTTTTTCAATAGTAATGACAAAAGATTTCTCCAGGGAAAATTCCCCGTCTGAGGTTTTAATGCGGATAGTATAGCTGTTTTTGGTATCCCAGTCAAACTCCTCGTTGGTCAGCACATTGTCGCCATCCAGGTAAAAAGAATCATTGTCGTCACTGCCCTCCCCGGGCACCAGGGCGTAAGCAAAAGTATCTTCCGGGTCCAGGTCGGCCGTGGTCAGGGTGCCTACGTAGCTCCCCGCGGGTTGCTTTTCCAGGATTTCGGTATTGCTTAAAAACAAGTCGTTAGGGGGATAGTTGACCTGGTTTACAGTAATAACGAAGGCTTGTGCCGGGCTTTGGTTTTGGTGTGGGGCTTCAAACTCGCCATCGTCAACGAGGTAAACATCAAAAATGGCTTCCCCGTAGGTGTGCTGGGTGGGCCTGAAAATCAGGGTACCATTGGTGTCTATTTCCGGTGAGCGCAAAAAGGCCAGGGAGCCGGTAACCTGCCGAAAAACAACGGTGAAGCTAAGCTGCTGGTCCTGCTCGTTGGGCGATTCCCCGGGACTAATGTTGGTGGCCCAGTTTTCCTGGATATATGTATTATCCCCTTCATCAATAACGATATCGGGCCCGATAACAAAACTTGGCGGGTCGTTAATGAAATCTACCTGTATGGTGAAGCCGGTCAGCGGACTGGTATTGTCGTGGGGCGGGGAGGAGGGGCCGTCATCCTGCAGAAAAATTTCATAGACGGCCACGCCATTATAATGCGGGGTAGCCTGAAAAGTAAGGGTGCCATCGGTAGCATCTACGCTTACAGGAATATCATATTGCAGGTAGGTGGAGATGGATTTTTGACTGATAATAAAGGTTAGTGTCTGGCTCACATCTTCGTCCGGGGCCCCGGCTGTAATGTTGGTGGCCCAGTTGCTGATGGTGACCAGTCCGGCATGTTCATCTACCTGTATATTGTCGCCCACGGTGAAACTGGGGGCATCGTTTACCGGGTTGATGATAATGGTCAACGTGTCGGGCAGGCTGGTGTTTTCATTCGGGGCAAAGCCGGAACCATCGTCCACCAGCGTTACTTGTACCACAGCCGTGCCGTTGGCCTTGTCATCGGCCTGAAACACCAGGGTGCCGGTTTTATCTACCTTGGGGCTGACCACGAAACTCATATAGGGGGTTTGCGAAATAAGGGTGGTGGTAAAAGCAATATCCTGGGTGATTTCTTCGGGGTTGGGCCCGGCCGAAATATCCGTGGCCCACCCCAGCAGGGCCTGGGCACCGTCTTTTTCATCAATAGTGATGGTAGGGTTGGTTACGGTAAAGGTGGGCGCAGTGTTAATAAAATTGACATAAATGCGAAACGTAGCCGGTATTGACTTTTGCCCGGTACTCAGGTCTTCAAGTTCTACTGTTACGGTAGCGCTGCCACTACGGTTTAAGGTGGGTTCAAAAGTGAGGAAGCCATTCGCATCGATGGCCGGGTCGGTGGCAAAGGTGAGGAAGCCCGAAAAATTTATGCTTAAAATGTTGAACTGGGGCTGGGTAGCCACAATATTGGTGGCCCAGGGGGTGGCTGAAGAATAGGCACCGGAGTTTTGGTTAACTGTAACATCGCCACCGGCCGTGAAGGTAGGCTGGCCGGGGGCAACAAGGGGGCCAAGCAGGCTAGTAGCGATGAGTAAACTGAAAAATAACTTCAAAATGGCGTTAATAGTTGAATTTGGGTTTAAAGATCATATTTTTCTCATCCACAAGCAAGCTATAGTGAATGCCATTTAGGGGCCAATTGTAACCCAGTTGGCTGTTGTTAACGATTTCTTACGGCTCGCCCGGGTACCATAAGAGCAATAATAGGGCAATTATGAGCATAAATACGAGTTTTTTAACCCGGATTATTCACGAAAATCGTGAATAATGATGTAAATCAACTGCAAACGATTGTTTGTCAGTTAATTACATCAGGCCCTTAGACTCCGATTCAGCGGAGTCTAAGGGTCTGATGAGGGCAAAATATTTTACCTTCTAATTTGGGTCATGCTTAATCTTTGGCTCAAGCTGTATTTTGTATATAACATGTTGTTTTACACTATTTTGCAATTCATCAGCCCTGCGGGCGAAAAATTCATATGAATTTTTCGGGTTAAGGTTAGATTTCAACATCCAGCGGCAGCCGGCCGGGGTAACCATAGCCAGCAGCCAGGGCCAAAGAAACCGGGGCAGGAAAAAATAAATGGGCTTGAACGAAACTACCCTGCTGCGTTATTACGATAACGCCTGGGCAATAGAAAGGTACAATGGCTGAAAGAATAAGCAGCCAAAATAAACGCTTGTAGCGATTGAGGCTTTGTTATTCTTCGGCCTTGTCTCTCGTTTTAAGAATATCGGTAACCGAAATGCCGGTGATAATGCCAATTAAAATCACCACGATCAGAATAAAAAAATTTGCGCCTGCACCTATAACCATTGAAAGCATAGTAGTATCATTTATAATGCGAAGGCCAAAAGTAAGGAAGAGAATTTAAATTACTAAGCGACTACGGATTTTTTGTTTTTTCTGTGCAAAAATTTCATTTACATATTGTATCAGTCATGGGCAAATTATATCTTGCACCAAAATATGGTTATATGGCTTTCATTGAAAAAGAACTTTTAATTGGCCGGGTGCAATATCTGGAGAAGATAAATTCCAGGCCCGGGCTCCCCAAAGTACATAAAAATATTGTCACCAAAGTAGTAGAGATGATTCAAACCGGAGAGTTGATTACTTTTATGCAGGTGGAAGCCGTCTTCAACTATTTGTTAGAGAACACCAATAATGCCCCGGAAAAAGTTGAGGCGTCAGCCCGGGAAATCCTCGAATTCCTTTCTTAACTGACGACCAGCACCAAAGCCAACAGCCCTAAAGCGCTGCCAAAAAATAATAACGCCTGCCAAAACTTAAACTCTTTGTTTACGCCCAGTATATTGGCCATCGATCTAATTAATACTCCTTTCATACTATCTCTACCTTAGTGTTTTATACTTAAACCTGTTTACGGGCGGAATTGTTGCACGGGGCCCCATAATTTTTATTGTCTGTTTTGCTGATTATTTTCGTGTATGCAATTATTACTCCTTAGTAACTCAACTATGAAGGGCCAGCCTTACCTGCGATGGCCCCTGCCTTACCTGCAAAAATTCTTTGCTGCTGTTGACGAAATCCTTTTTATTCCGTATGCCGGGGTTACTATTTCCTACGATGAATATACGGCTTCGGTATCCCGGGCGCTGGCGGCAACCCAAACCAAAGTAACGGGTATTCATACCCTTGCCGATAAACCGGCTGCGCTGCACCAGGCGCAGGCCATAGCTGTTGGCGGTGGTAACACCTTTCATTTGCTGGCTACCCTGCAACAGGAAAACCTCCTGGAGCCTGTGCGGGCAGCGGTGGCTGGCGGTACCCCTTATGCTGGCTGGAGTGCCGGGGCCAATGTGGCCTGTCCGACCATTATGACCACCAATGATATGCCAATAACCCAACCGGCTGGTTTTAAAGCGCTCAACCTTACCGATTTTCAAATTAACGCCCACTACACCGCTAAAACCATTCCCGGTCATGGGGGAGAATCGCGGGATATGCGTATCCGGGAATTGCTTACGGTCAACCCCGGAATGAAGGTGGTTGGGTTACCGGAGGGCAAACTGCTGGAGTTGCAGGATAACCAGTGGTATTTGCGGGGTATTGCCACCGAGCCAACCCTGCTTTTTACTGCCGGCAAAGCCCCCCTGACACTGGCTGTGGGTAAAGTGCCCTTGTAAGCCGTCTTATTCTGCCTCCAGCAACTCCAGGATATCGGCTATGCCGTCATAATTGCTCAAGCCCGGCTTTTCTTCTTCGCTGCCCCGCAACACAATGCCGGCCGGCTGAATAGCGCTGAGCACCACCTCCAGCCTCTCGGCCGTAAATTCAGTGGCCAGAAAAACCGGGAATTGCCGGCACAGGCTGGCGAGGTGCTGCTTGTCGGCCTCCGGGCTGGCACTATAAAGAACAAAGAAAACCACCTTCTCCTTGTAGCGTGCCAAAAGCCTTTCGGTAGCATCTTTTACATCCACGGCCAGGATCCCGGCTTTCAGGTCAGCCAGCAG
>JALSJF010000018.1 GCA_026989505.1 Cyclobacteriaceae bacterium | reverse complement strand
CGCAATTTTTCCATGCAAACTTACCTCAAAGCCAAGCTGGCTTTACTGGTGGGAGCCAATACGGTTTTGTTGTTGTTTAATGGCCTTATACTGGTTATTATCAGGCCTTCACTCCTGCCCAATTTGGCAAGTTGGTATTTACTAAACTCCGGTTTTTTTGTTTACCTGCATATAGCCTTTACCATGCTGAGCGCCAAACGCATTGATGCCAACGCCAGGGCAATGTTCAATTACGAGGGCATGAATGCCGGGCAATTCCTGATTTTCATCCCCTATTTTCTGGTGGTGGGTGGTATTTTTAGTCTGGTTGCCTGGCTGCCCGAAGAAACCTGGCGATGGCTGATTGTTGCGGCCCCCGGGTTGCTGGGGTTACTGTTTTACCGGAGCATAACCGGCTGGCTGGCACGCCAATTCAGTAAAAGAAAATATAAAATTTCAGACGGATTCAGGGAATGATCAAGATCAACAAACTGCGCAAACTTTACGGCAAAACCAAAGCCGTGGAAATAACCGCCATGGATATCCCGCAAGGGCAAAGTTTTGGCCTGGTAGGCAACAATGGGGCCGGTAAAACCACGTTGTTCCGCCTTATCCTCGACCTGATAAAGCCTACCGATGGCGAAGTACAGATTAAAGGTGCCCCGGTAGCCTTGCGCGATGAATGGAAAGCTTTTACCGGTTCGTTCCTTGATGAATCTTTCCTGATTGAATTCCTGACCCCGGAAGAGTACTTCCATTTTATTGCCGGCCTGCAAGGTGTACAGCCGGCTGAGCTTGGGGATTTCTTGGCAGGATTTGCCGCATTTTTCAATGGTGAAGTGCTGGGCAAACGCAAGTATATTCGCGACTTGTCGAAAGGCAACCAGAAAAAAACTGGCCTGGTGGGAGCCATGATCGGCAAGCCGGAATTGTTGATCCTGGACGAGCCCTTTGCCAACCTCGACCCTTCCTCGCAAATCAAGCTAAAACAAATTTTAATTGATGAGCAAAAGCTAAACGGCACCACCCTGCTTATCTCCAGCCACGACCTGAACCATGTTACCGAAGTATGCGAACGCATTGTAGTGCTTGAAAAAGGCGATGTAGTAAAAGATATGGCCAACCAAGGTAATGCCCTGGCCGAGTTGGAGCGCTATTTTGCCTGATCCGGGAATCGCTCAGGCATTTGAAGTGCTTGTCTCCCATGTCCGGGCTATTGTCAAAGAACGCCTGGTTGGCAAAATTGGCCGTAGCACCGTCAAAGAGCTTAGGCTGATGAAACGGGGTCAGGCGCTACTAACAGCAACCTCCCCCGTCATAATGCCAGGTAGCGGCCGAAATAAAGATATCGTTCCGGCCCAAATCCTTTAAAGCTGCAGCCGTTTTATCGCAAACCGCCAGCGGTTGGTTGGGCAGCAGCACATGGCCGGCCCCGTCATCAAAATAGGGGGCACTGCCATAATAAATGGCGGTTTTACCGGTAAAAATACAGGGGCCGTCAGCCGGCATAGGATCTTTAATGGCGGCTACCTCTACGCTCTCAATATAAATAAGTTCATCAACATCATAATGGCCCGGGGCCAGCACCCGGTAGGGCCTGCGTGCCCGTACCTCGAGGGTGCCAAAGCCAGCCGCGGCAATCATGGCCAGGTAATCTTCCAGGCTGAGCATGCCACTCATGCATAAGGCCCGCAGGCGCTCATCATTTTGAATATGGGGCGGGATAAAATCATCACTTACCGGGTCGCTCATCACCAGGCGGCCATGGGGTTTCAGCACCCGGTACATTTCTTTTAAGGCAACCGTTAAATCCTCTTTGGTAAAAATATTGAACAGGCAGTTTTGGGCGGCTACATCAATACTATTGTCGTTAATGGGCAGATCGAGGGCCGTACCCTGGCGCAAATCAATAAAATCAGCCCTGAACCAGGGGTTTAATTTTTCGGCTTCCTTAAAATTGTTTTTAGCTGCGGCTAACATTTCATCTACCACATCCAGACCGATAACGCCCCCTTTTTGCCGGTTGAAGTAAGCAAACTGCAGTAGCTCCATGCCCCCGCCTACGCCTACGTACAGCACCCTGGGGTTATTAACTAAATCCCGGGCACTGACAGTGCTGCCACAACCATAGTTCATTTCCCGCATAATCACCGGGATTTCGAGGCCCGGGAGTTGCCCGATGGGCGAAGTGGTACAACACAGGCCTACATCCGGGGTTTCGGCTGCTTTTTTATAGACGTTTTTAGTGGTATCAAGGTAGCTCATAGAATTGTGCAATTATTTTCTGCTTACGAAAGTCAAAAATGCCCTTAAAAGTTCAAAAAATCATCATTAATTCTACCTTTTACCCAACACCGGGGCTGAGCTACCGCCTTTTTCTTTTGTGGCCGCCTACCTTGCGCTTGTGGGTAGCCGGTTTTTTCTTTTTTTCATGAAACGCCCCTTTAAAACCGGGGTCCTCGAGCCGCTTTTGGTGGTCGATTTCTTTAGCCATCTGCTGCCGTTCGGCAAAAGATGTGGGGGCTACCTGCACTGCGGCCGGCCGTTGGCGTTCGGGTATAGGCTGCCTGATCAGTTTCTCGATTTTATGCAGGTGGTATTCTTCGGCCTCATTCACTAAGGTGATGGCTTTACCGGTAAGCTCTGCCCGGCCGGTACGGCCAATACGGTGAACATAATCTTCATACACCACCGGTACATCAAAATTAATTACATGGCTCACCCCGGTTACATCAATGCCCCGCGAAGATACATCGGTGGTAACCAGCACCCGCAGTTCCCCTTCCTTAAAGGCCTTAATGGCCGCAATACGACTGTTCTGGCCCTTATTGGCGTGCAGTACATTAGCCGGGCCGAGGTTTTTACGTTCAATAAATTTAAACACATCGTTGGCGGCAGCACGGGTTCTGGTGAAGATAATTACCCGGGTAAATTCATCATTTTTCAATAAGAATTCCAGGAGATTAATCTTGGTTTTCAGGTTGGGCGCCCGGTAGTAGGCCTGCTGAATGGTTTTGGCCGGAGTGGCCTGGGGGGTAACCTCAATGACTTCGGGGAAGTCGAGAAACTCTTCCGACAGCCGTATCACTTTATCCGGCATGGTAGCCGAAAACAAGAGGTTTTGCCGTTTCACCGGAATCACCTCCAGGATGCTGCGGATTTGCGGCATAAAACCCATGTCCATCATCCGGTCGGCTTCGTCCAGCACCAGGGTTTTCAGGTATTTGGTAAAGATGTGGCCCTTGCGGTAAAGTTCGAGGAAACGGCCGGGCGTAGCCACAAGGATATCTACCCCCTGTTGCAAGTTGGCAATCTGGTTTTTTGGCCCTACCCCACCGTAGAGTACTACAACGCGCAAATCGGTATAGGTGGCCAGTTGCCGGGTAACCTGTTCAATCTGCATCACCAGCTCTTTGGTGGGCGCCAGGATCAAGGCCCGCACATCTTCGCCCCGGGCATATTTTACCTTCATCAGGATGGGCAAAACAAAGGCCGCTGTTTTGCCCGTACCGGTTTGGGCTATGCCCATCACATCCTGGCCGCTGAGGATGCGGGGGATGGCCTTTTGCTGAATGGCGGTAGGCTGGCCATAGCCGGCATCGGCAATGGCCTTGAGCAATTGCTTATTGAGGTTTAAGTCGGAGAAAGTAACAGCCGCCATATTTCCGGGTTTTGGCACAAAGATAAAGAATGTTGCCCCTAACTAAACGGCCGCCAAATTGTCCGCGGTTTGTTGCCAAAAGCTTTAGCCTTACTTTTGCAACAGAAAACCCATCTTCATGCTCATAAAATCAGCTACCATAGTAAACGAAGGCCGGCAATTTACCGGGGACATACGTATAAAAAACGGCCGCATAGAAAAGATTGCCAACGAAATTTCCGCACAGAATGAAGAAGTGATTGATGGCGCAGGCCAACTGCTCTTGCCCGGCATCATTGACGACCAGGTACACTTCCGTGAACCGGGGGTTACCTATAAAGCCGATATTGCCACCGAATCGCGGGCGGCTGTGGCCGGGGGCATCACCTCGTTTATGGAGATGCCCAACACCAAGCCCAATACCCTTACGCAGGAACTTCTGGAAGATAAATATCAACTGGCTGCGACTAAATCAATTGCCAATTATTCCTTTTACATGGGCGCTTCGAATGACAACCTGGAGGAAGTGTTGAAGACGAACCCGCAGCATGTATGTGGGGTAAAAGTATTTATGGGCTCCTCCACCGGCAATATGCTGGTAGATAACCGTACTACGCTGGAAGGGCTGTTCTCCAGGATAGATATGCTGATTGCCACCCATTGTGAAGATGAGCAGACCATTCGCAATAATGAGGCGCGGGCACGGGCCGAGTACGGTGAGGAGGTGCCGATAGCCCTGCACCCCGAAATTCGCAGTGCCGAAGCTTGCTATTTGTCCTCTTCGCTGGCGGTAGAGCTGGCCAAAAAACATAATACCCGGCTGCACATTTTACATCTTTCCACAGCCCGGGAGATGGGCTTATTTACGAACGACCTCCCTCTGGCCGAAAAACGCATTACAGCCGAAGCCTGTGTGCACCACCTGTGGTTTAGCCAGGAGGATTATGCCGAAAAAGGCACCCTGATAAAATGGAACCCGGCCGTAAAAACCGCGGCCGACCGGGAGGCTGTCCTGCAGGCCGTGCTGGACGACCGGATTGATGTGATTGCCACCGACCACGCCCCCCATACCTGGGAGGAAAAGCAAAATACCTACTTTAATGCCCCTGCGGGCGGGCCGCTGGTACAGCACGCGTTGGTCGCCATGCTGGAACTGGTACAGCAAGGAAAAATAAAGATAGAAAAAGTGGTCGAGAAAATGTGCCATAGCCCGGCTATCTTATTCGGGGTTAAAGAACGCGGTTACCTCCGTGAGGGCTACCATGCCGATCTGGTGCTGGTTGACCCGCAGGCCCCATGGACGGTAGCGCGGGAGAACATCCTGGCTAAATGTGGTTGGTCACCGTTCGAAGGACAGGAATTCAGCCACAGGGTAACCCATACCTGGGTGAATGGCAATTTGGTATATAAAGCAGGCCGCATAATTGAGGGCACTACCGGTGAGCGGCTGTTGTTTGCCCGCGATTAATTTGCGGGGCAGGAAATTGGGCTTTGTAATTTAATAGCTAAGCAATACATTTGCACTCCCGTTCAAACCTTAGCTTTTGCTTTGGTATGGATGGTAAATGGTGGTTGTAGTTCAGCCTGCCCGACCGCTGGCGGGTTGGTTAGGGTAAACACCCAGACTTTATTTCTTAAAGTAGAAATACAAGTTACTAACATGGTGGTTGTAGTTCAGTTGGTTAGAACGCCTGATTGTGGTTCAGGAGGTCGTGGGTTCGAGTCCCATCTTCCACCCAAAATGTTGAAGCCCCGCTTATTTGGGGCTTTTTTTACGCTATGGCCTTTGTTACCTACGTACTGGTATCGCTTTCCTCCGGCAAACTCTATATCGGACAAACCAACAACCTGGAACAACGCCTTAATAGGCATAACCGCAACCTGAACAAAGCAACCAAAAACCGCGGGCCCTGGAAAGTCTTCTTCGCGGCCCCTTTCACCTCCCGCGCTGAGGCCGTGGCACTGGAAAAAAAACTTAAGGCCTTTAAAAACCCTGAAAAAGTAAAACAGTGGATACGCAGGCAACAGATTGATGGCAACCCGCCTGGTTAGAACGTCCCGACCAACGGTCGGGAAGGTCGTGGGTTCGAGTCCCATCTTCCACCCAAAATGTTGAAGCCCCGCTTATTTGGGGCTTTTTTTACGCTATGGCCTTTGTTACCTACGTACTGGTATCGCTTTCCTCCGGCAAACTCTATATCGGACAAACCAACAACCTGGAACAACGCCTTAATAGGCATAACCGCAACCTGAACAAAGCAACCAAAAACCGCGGGCCCTGGAAAGTCTTCTTCGCGGCCCCTTTCACCTCCCGCGCTGAGGCCGTGGCACTGGAAAAAAAACTTAACCCGAAAAATTCATATGAATTTTTCGCCCGCAGGGCTGATGAACTGCAAAATAGTGTAAAACAACATGTTATGCACAAAATACAGGATGAATCAAAGATTAAGCATGACCCAAATTTGAGGGTAAAATATTTTGCACTCATCAGGGTTAACCCTGATGTAATTAACTGACAAACAATTGTTTGGCAGTTGATTTACATCATTATTCACGATTTTCGTGAATAATCCGGGTTATTATCCTCGTAAAATAAAGCCAACTTTTCAATCAAACTCAGGGTTAACGATTATCCCAAGAGCAAAGGTAACCGGGGGCAATTCCCCGGAGAACATTATAAAAGACGTGTGCAGATGTTGCTATTGCCCTGTTTGGCGGTAAAAATTACACCCCAGACA
>JALSJF010000017.1 GCA_026989505.1 Cyclobacteriaceae bacterium | reverse complement strand
ATCCCATTCACTTTTTTCCAGCATACCTTTATAGCCGCTTACCATCACCCTTTTCTGGCCGGTCTGGCTGGCCATTATGCCTGTCAGCAGGTCGTTGCTTAAAAATGAGTTTACCATGCTCATCAGCGGGGAATCGTTGGCCAGGGTTACCTCAATCTTTTTGTTGTTGCCGCCACCGCCATACGTACGTTCCACCATCAGGCCGGCAAAGCCGGTACCGCCCACTACGGTGTCGTCATTTTTGTTGGCGTCCAAACCGCCAAGGGCGGGAGGCATCAGGGCCAGTACTTTATTGCCCATAAGCACGTTCAGGTCGATGAGTACCTGCTGTAAATTTTGCCGGGCAGCCTGCGGGTCATTGTCGGCATAGGCGCTGAGGGCGTCATCTAATGCAGACGGGATATCCTGGGCCTGTACCAGAGGGCAAAGGCCGGCAAGGAAGAGTATCGTGATTATCGTTTTCATCTGTTTATCGTTATCATTCGTTGGTGTTTAGCTGTTGTTTTTGGAGGTTTTGTCAGGATTTATTGTTTTCGGGCTTAAATTTTTACTTTTCACCTGTTGGTTTCATAAGCTTTTTTACTTCATCTCTTTTATTGTTCACCCAGTAAGGTTTTATACTTTTCGATGTCAAATAAATCGGCAACTTCCATTAACTCCTCTTCGGTTTCGCATAATGAGCATTCGAGAATAAATACGGAGGACTGGCCGAAAGGCACCATCATCTCATAGCCGTCATAATCATCAACCTTGATATAGGCCTTGTTGCCATTATAGCGGATAACTTTGCTGTCATCGTCTCCGCTGTACATTACCCGGGCATCATAACTTGCCTGTAGCCCGGCATAGGTGTAGAGGGCCGAGTTATTGCCTACGCCCGCCTTAATGTTACCATCGTTCCCCGGGTATTCCCGGCCAACGATCATACCGGCAAACCCGGCCCCGGTGCTGTACACCTCGTCCTGCGACTTGTCGGCTTCAGTGCCCATAATCATCTCCGGCATCGATTCCAGGATTTGATAACCGATTTCCAGTTCAATACCCATAATGGCCTGTTGCACATAAAAGCGGGCTTCGGCATAGTCGTCTCCGGCATAAGCCTGGCGGGCATTGTTGATCTGCAGGCGCACATCGGGCGGGGTTAGCTTCCGCTTTTTAGGTTCCCGGGTTTCCCCTTCATCGTAGGTTTCCCCGGCCGCAGGTGACGTGGACGGGGATTGTGAAGTTGACGGTGAACCGAGGGGGTTCTTAAGGGACTTGATTTTGTTGAAAAGGGCTTTGCCTTTCTGCACCACTTCTCTTCTTTGGCTCTTTTCCTTTTCTTTCTCCTTATCTTTCTGGGCCAGTGCCGGTTGCAGACAGAGCAGGGAGCCCAGAAGAACAATCGATACAATACGATAGGACTTCTTCATGGCTGAACTTATTTTGAAGGTACAAGTTTCTAAAATTACCTGGTATATAAAATGATTTACGTCACAATTTAAATTGAAAAAATCATTTTTTCAATACTTTCCAGGGCAAAATATGGCGAAAGTTAATTATTGGGGTTGGCCAGCTCGCTATTATGGAGAAAATCAGGGTCGGAGAGGGTTTTGAGGAAGGCTACGAGGGCGGCTTTTTCTTCGGCATTGAGTTGTATGCCTCCCTGGCCCAGGTTTTTCATCAGCGGGTCAACCGTGGCCGATTTTTGCAAGCCCGAACTGTAAAACTCTACCACTTCTTCTAAGGTGGCATAGCGGCCGTCATGCATGTAGGGGGCAGTATATTCAATGTTGCGCAAGGTGGGCGATTTGAATTTGCCGTAGTCCAGGCTGTCGCCCGTGATGGTAAAATAACCGGGGTCGGGGTTCGTGTCCAGGGCGTTGTTATGCATTAAGTTGTCGGTCATAAACATGGTAGCATGGCAATGAAAGCAGTCGCCCTTTTCGGTATAATACAGTTCGTAGCCGAGGTATTCCTGGTTGGTTAAGGTGGTTTCGCCCCGCAAAAATTTATCGAATTTAGCATTACCGGAAATCTGGGTGCGCGAAAACTGTGCCAGGGCCCGGGCGATCTCCCTGGTAGTGATTTTGCTAACCCCGAAGGCTTTTTTGAATAACCCGGGATATTCCGGGTCGCTGTTGAGCACATCCACATCGGTTTGAAAGAACTCCTCCACCTCAAACAGCATGATGTCTTCTAAGCTGCCGCTGATTTTGCCATTCCATAAAAACTTACGGCTCCAGCCCAGGTTAATGTGGGGCAGCACCGCGGGCGCAGAGGAAAAGGCCTGTGCCTGTAAGTGGCAGGTGGCGCAGGCCCGTGCCCCGTCTTTGTCTAACCGCTGATCATAGTAGAGCTGGCGCCCCAGGGCTACCCCCTCTGCCGTGGTGGGGTTGTCGGCCGGGATGGTCATTTCCGGGAACCCCCCGGGGATAGGGAGGGCGTAGGGGGTGGGCACAACTACCGGCTCCTCCACATTGTTCCGGCAGCCTGCCACCCAGGCAATTATGCTGATGACCAGGGTAAATTTGTACTTCATGGTAACGATCCGGTTATGGCAAAACTAAACACATCGCCCCCATTTTCCTGAATGGCTTTTTGTGCCTCGTGGTTGCCCATAATGGCCGGGCCGTAGTAGGCAAAATCCCAATCGTTGGGGTTTTGGAACCAATTTTGGATCTCCATTTGCAGGTTCACTACGGCCTTGTCTTCACTAAGGGTAAAAGGTTGGTTGGTCCTGTCCACATGGATCTCGTAGGCAACCCCATCCAGCATCCCCGAATGGAAATTGAAAAAACCCTCTTCGCTGGGCGTGCGGTACACGCCCTCAATTTTGGCGTAATGGTAGCCGCCCCCCATGGGCTCGGGCCATTCCATCAGGCTCTCAGGAGGTTGTGTAAAGCGGCCCGAAATATTTTCTTCGGGGATGAGGCCATACACAAACGATAAGCCCGTATAGTCCCCGGCAGGGATTTTCCCGGCAAAAGTATAGTTCAGGGTTTCGGGCAGGCGGATGTCAACATAATGAATGTCGGGCAAAGCAATCACGGTGTTGCCGGCCCGGTAAAGCTTAACCCGGGAGATAAAATATTTGATGGTTTTCAGGCTAAACTCCTGGCCCAGGTTGTTTTGATAAACCAGGGCATCTAATTGTACGGGGCTGCCGTTAACCACATGGGAAAACGAGACATGCAAATCAATGGCGGGGGGTACATTTCCGGTGTTGTTACAGGAAACCAGGCTTACTCCCAGGGTAGTTACAAGAAAAAATAGCCGCTTCATCTTTTTTGGTTTAAATATCCTATTAAACGTAATTTAGGTCAATGATGTTGGTCACAAAGTAAGGTTTTTATACAAATTCAGATGCCTGGACTGCTACCGTTTATTTTTTTGGCTTTTTGCCACCGCTGGCCGGCTGTCAGGACAGGCGGCCTACCCTGAGAGGGTACGGCAAATATTGGTTGCCCTGAATAGAGACCTGGGGTTTTGCTACCGGGCGCCCGACTGGGTGGCTTTTCGCGGGCCTACGGCTACCGATGGTCCTGCCTGGGAACACCAGGCATTGTTTGATTTCGATAACAAAGCCTTGCCGGGGGCAGATGTATTCCGGCCATAAAACAGCCTTTATGCAAGTAGCCAATTAACTAGCTGAATAAACAGGTAATCAATAAATTACCAGGAAGAATTTAGCGGCATTTACCGTAATTCATAAATACTGATATCCTGCCCCCGGTAATTTACCACATAAAGTTTATCGTCAATTAACAGGGCATCGGTGGGGTTGTCTAAGTGTGCGTTGAATGTTTGCAGCAGTTGGCCGTAGACATCATAAACAAGCAACCGGTTGCCGTGAAAATCGGTGATAAATATTTGTTGGTTGCCGGCTTCCACCCCGGTAGCCACCCGGATACCTTCCTGCCAGCCAATGGTACGCACGTACTTGCCCCTGTGGTCGTAAACCTCCACCCGGTTGTTGTAGGCATCGGCAATGTAGAGGTAGTCCCGGTCGATTTTCAGGTCGGTAGGATAATAGAGGCTGCCGTTGTCGTGCCCCTCTTTGCCAATTATAAACGAACTGTCCTGCTTATTTACCACTATCCTGTGGTTGAAAAAATCGGCTACTGCCAGCATGCCTTCCCCCATCGCCACCCCACCCGGGGCATCCAGCGAATCACCTGGGCTTACTTCATGCAGGGCGGAGCCATCCCAACGGACAATCTTATCGGCCCCGAATTGAGGGATGTAGAGGTTATCGTCATGGCCATCAATGTGCATGGGCCGGGTAAGGCCGGCTATCTCCTGCAAAACAGTACCGCTGTTATCGATTTTAACTAAACGGTCATGATCCACATCCGAGAGCCAGAAACCATCTGCGGTGGCAATCATGCCGATAGGGGCAATACCGGTCAGTTTTATAGTGCCGCTATAGACCCATTCTTTGGGTTTGTTATTGCAGGCAGAGAGCAGGGCTATGCCAAGAAAGGCAATGAGCAGGTTAGTGGCTGTCTTCATCTTCGTGCTTAAACGGGGTATCGGAAAAATTCACCTCTTTGGCGGTAAAGCCGGCATCGGTAACAATTTTTTGGATGGTTTCTTTCGCTGGCTTTTTGTCGGCCGGAACATCTAAGGTTACCAGGCCTTCTTCCAACTGGATGTGAAGATTTTTTTGCCCGGCAATTTTTTTCAGTTTCTTCTCCAGGCCGTAGGCGCAAAACGGGCAGGAGAGGCCGTTTACCCGTATTTGGATATAGGCCCGCTCGGCCGTGGCTTCCTGGGCCCTGGCCGGCAGGTTAAGTGCCAGTAAGGCCAGCATGATTAACGATAGTGTTGTTTTATTCATGTTATTTAGGTTACAGATGTACTTCAACAGTTAATTTAAAATTGGTATCGGGCTTGTTTACAAACCCATCTTCCCAGACACCAAACTGTACGCCCCCCCGCACCGCCAGGTTGCGGTAGGTGAAAAAGAAAGTTGGCGCTACGGCAAAAACGCTGCCCCCACTTTCTGCCACCGGTTCACCGTTATTTTTAGATCTTTGGAAAGTAAACCCCGTAGTTTCAACAAAGAAGACGATATCGGGTTTATAATAATTTACCCGGAAAGGGCGGTAACCAAGGGTGAAATTATAAATAACTCTGTTGCCTGGTTTTACCGGGTTGTCGGCAAAGCGCAGGCCATAGCCGGCCGAGGCAAACCAGTAGAACTTCAACCCTTCGCGGCCTCCGGTAAAGGCCATGTCGAAGGCGCCCGGTTCACCGTTTTGGGCCGGCAGGGTGAGCTGGCTGATCAACGCCACCTGATGGCTATAGCCCGGTTGGTTATTAATGTAGAACCGGTATTTGCTTTTCAGGCGGTAAAACGATGCCTGATATGGGCCGCTTGCATCACTGAAGCCAACCTCGGCAATGCCGGTCCAGGCCGGGGTAATACCATAGCCCAGGGCATATTCCGACTCCACTAGCTTACCACTAAAGTTGGTGGTGATATGGGGCGCCCAGCCCCCCTTGAAGAGCACATGCGGGCCAAAGCCATAGAGGGGCTCGTGGGCGTTGGCCCCCGGGCTGTAGAAGGTTAACAAAAGTATAGCGGTTATTATTTTTCTCATCGGGATTTTTTTTACGGTTAGACGAACCACTGCGGAAACTGGTTGATGGCAAACATCACTACGACCAATAATGTAGCCACCCAGAGGCCGATATGGGTATATTTATTGGCCCTGGCAGCCACGGCATTGTCTGCACAGGCAGGGCAGTTGGCGGCTTTCTGCTGGCGTTTTTTATAAGCGCTGTAATGACTGTACCCCAGGGCAGAAAACGATACGGCATAGAGCCAGGGCTCATAGGGGTGCAGCCAGGACAGGTTGGAGGCAGTGCCGCTCAGCACCGCTACCCCGGCCAGCAACGTGGGGCCCCAGCAACAAGCCAGGGGCAGGAAGGCCGTAAGAATAGCTGCCCCCAAGGTAGAAGATTTAACTAATTTATTCATCGCAGGCAGTTGAGCAGGTTAATTTAAGGGTTGTCCGACTCCGGCTTTAACCAGTTCATCGCGACTAACCTCATTGTTGGTGCAGCAGCCGAGGAGGTGCCCGTCCACTGCCACGGCCGGTATGCGCTGTACGCCATAGCTTATCAGTTTGTCTTTCACCTGCGGGTTGGCAAATTCTTCCTGCAGGTTATACACGGTAACCTCGCAACTGCTGCAGGCCATTTCTTTTACCATGGCCACAACCGGACTGCACACCGGGCATCCGGCAGTGAATATTTCAATTTGTCGTTTCATAACAATAGTTTTTTAAGTAACCTCGGCAATACTACGCCCGGGGGGAGGGGGGTAGGCAAGTTTTTTTTTATTTTTTTGTAAACGTCAAGCCGATTATCCCGGTTGATTCACGACTTTCGTGAATAATGATCCTAAATTAA
>JALSJF010000016.1 GCA_026989505.1 Cyclobacteriaceae bacterium | reverse complement strand
AAACCAGGCCAATTAATGCCCCAATACACACCGGGCACTCCCCATTCGGGTCGCTTAGCAGGGTAGGGTCCCGCCTTCCTGGCGGGCAGGTATTAAAGCCAAAGTTATAAGGGGTTAGCCGGGCAAAGGAGGCAACCATAGGGTCCACCGCCAAAAACACGCCCAGGGCTTTGCTTCGCTGAAGCTACGCGAAAGCGAGGCGGGGTTGTAGAGGCGGGCGTTAACCCGGATTATTCATGAAAATCATGAATAATGATGTAAATTAACCGACAAACGATTGTTTGTCAGTTAATTACATCAGGTCCTTAGACTCCGATTCAGCGGAGTCTAAGGACCTGATGAGTGCAAAATAGTTTACTCTCAAATTTGGGTCATGCTTAATCTTGGGTTCATGCTATGTTTTGTGCATAACATGATGTTTTACACTATTTTGCAGTTCATCAGCCCTGCGGGCGAAAAATTCATATGAATTTTTCGGGTTAAAGTTCATCAGGTTAAGGGTGGTGGGTATTCCTTCGCCTTCCAACACCTCGTTGCCATTAAATTTATACAGCTGGGCCTGGCAGCTTGCATCGTTGTAAGCGGTGCCTTCTATTACCCCGCCAAAGGGGTAATAGTCGTTAACCTGGGTGACGTTCAGGCTGCGGGTGGTTTTGCATAAGAAAAAGCCAAGTGACATTATTCCCTCTAAGCTGCAAATAGTCTCATATAGACAGAACCATGAGTTGCCGCACTTTTTTACCATCATGTTCTGCAGGACACCATGTGTCAGTTTTATTTATGAGTTTGATTAGAAATCCAGCACACTCATAAAGCTCACTATTGTAAATATTTATACTACTTATTGTTCCATCCCTTTCAATAATCAATTCAACCAACATCGCCCTACCATCATTCCTCCCCCCCCTACAATCACTCCTATTTAGCTCTAATCTGATTTTTCGAATCCACTGCTTAAGCCCTTCCTTAGGGAAAGCATCTTTTGCAACAAATGTAAGAGGTAAGTCCTCAATATTAAAATTATTTAAATCATGGCCAAAGTATTTATTGCCCAATTTAATTAACTCATCGGCTCTAATGAGGAGTGAATCTTTTCTGCTCCCATTAGCCTCTTCCGCTAGCTTTTGATAAATAGTGTATCCATCAATATAAATGGATATACTAATATCAGGAGTGATTTTTAAAATAGAATCAAGGGATATTAGGGCTTGTTTGTAATTTCCAGCCTGATATTGATCATGGAACATAACATACAGGTCAGTTTCATCTTTAGGGGGCTGTCCTTGAGGAAATGTGCAACTTGCAATGGTATAAATATTTATCATAATCCAAATCCTATAATGATCCTTCATAGCTAAATTCTATTTATATCTTCTTTGGAACATCCAAAACGTTCTTTCATAAGCTTGAATTTCCCAAGGATACGAAAAATATCCATTAGGGTAGATTTTTGACCAGTTCCCAAAACGATAAAGTCTATTTCCACTAAAACGTTCTTGCAATATATGAACACCTTCATGGTGGATTGTTCCCTTCTTGGCATCCAAAACTTGTGCATATCGCTTTTGAGCATGTATATTAGAGGGGTCAATGGGTTCACCCGATTTACCAAAGAAATAGCGTGCCGATTCTGCTGCTGCATTTAACCTATCATCTGAAGTTAAAAAGGATATTCCAAATTTGGCACGTCCATAGGCCTTCCCCTCTTTACTGGTTAGTATTCTACTTATATATCCAGACTTTCCTTCAATTTCCTGAAATACTGCCCCAAATGTGGTCTTGTCAAAAAACACTCTTGCATTACCATTTGCTACATCAAAAAATCCTCTTGTGTAGCCGTAAAGTGACATAGCATTATGTGCTAAGCTCAGGAGGTCTAAGCTAACTCTCCCATTATTAAGAGGTAGAATAAATGGCCCTATGCCAATATTTAAGGACGAAAAAACATCGTTGCCTGTCACTAAATTCCCTGCTACCGAGCTTGTAGTAGTACCTAAAGCCTGAAAACCAATATTTGCCAAACCTGCACCAATTCCACTTGCCGACCCCAACAATTGCACCCCTATCTGTGAAACAACATTTCCAACCCCAGCTGTTGCGGCACCACTTATTCCTCCCAAGACAGTAAACTTAAGAAAGTCACCAACTTTAAATGTATTTCCTGATATGGCAGTATCTATAATATATGAAACAGCAGCCATCGATGCTCCCCAGATAACACCAGCTTTAATGGCCGCGAATAGAATTGGCAGTGCAAACGCCAACTCCCCGTCCGGGTCAATAAAGTTAACCGGATTATTCCCAAACGCCAAATAGGGGCTGGCAAACTGCCCCTGCGGGTCAACCGCCAAAAACACGCCCAAGGCTGGGTTGTAGAGGCGGGCGTTAAAGTTCATCAGGTTAAGGGTGGCGGGTATCCCTTCTCCTTCTAAAACCTCATTGCCATTAAACTTGTAAAGTTGGTCGGGTCGGCTCTCATCATCATAGGCCGTGCCGGCTATTACCCCGCCAAAGGGGTAATAGTCGTTAACCTGGGTGACGTTCAGGCTGCGGGTGGTTTTTTCATGGATGACCGTAAAGTCATCGGCATAAAGCCGGGAAGCGGCATCGGCATCCGGGGCCAGGGCAGCAGGCAAATCATAACCGCTGGCCTGGATCAGGCGAAGGTAACCCGAAAAATTCATATGAATTTTTCACCCGCAGGGCTGATGAACTGCAAAATAGTGTAAAACAACATGTTATGCACAAAATACAGGATGAATCAAAGAGTAAGCATGACCCAAATTTGAGGGTAAACTATTTTGCCCTCATTATTCACGAAAGTCATGAATAAGAATAATCCGGGTTAAATTTTTTTCACCTGAATGATATTCACCGGGCAAGCTTCGGCCGCACGTTTGTTTTCGGCAAATTCCTCATCGCCCACCTTCACTGTATAGAAGCCTTTCCGGTTTTCCCCGCCAATCAACGTGCATTTACCATCTTTCTTCGACATCCGCCAGCGTTCGTAGGCCAGCTCTACGCAATAATTGCAGCCAATACATTTATCCCGCTGATGTGTGATGATCACCATCAGGCCGGCACATATTTATAAATTTTGTCGGAAGGGCGGATCCTGGTAGCCAGGGGGATGGTCACATCGGCCCCTTTGCCGGCCGTGTCCACCTCCTGGTCTTCAACCCGCATGGAGGCAATCGTAGTTTCTACGACCCCTGTGGTTGGCCCGGTGATCAGTATCTCATCGCCCACGGCAACAGACTGGGTTTCAATCTTAAAATGGGCAGCCTGCTGCTTAGGGTAGTAGTGTATGCCTTTGCCGATAAAAATTTTCTTCCGTGTAGCCAACGAGCCCGGGGCCTCCGCCCACTCGCCCAGTTGCTGCCCGAGGTAATACCCACTCCAGAACCCCCGGTTATACACCGTGGCCAGTTGTTCCATCCAGCCCTTTATTTTTTCCGGGGTATAGCTGCCCTCATAGTAGGCATTAATGGCCTCGTTATAGGTTTTTATCACCGTAGCCACATATTCGGGGGCCCTGGCACGGCCCTCTATTTTGAGTACCTGCACCCCGGTAGCCATCACCTGGTCAAGGAAATCGAGGGTGCAGAGGTCTTTGGGCGACATGATGTATTCATTGTCAATTTCCAACTCGTGGCCATCCTCCAGGTCGATCACCTTGTACGTCCTGCGGCAGTTTTGCACACAAGCCCCCCGGTTGGCCGATGAGTTTTGGGTGTGCAAACTAAGGTAACATTTGCCCGAAACCGCCATGCACAAGGCCCCGTGGGCGAATATCTCGATCTTGATCAGTTCACCGGAAGGCCCGCGCACATCTTCGTCCCGGATAGCATCACATATTTTCTTCACTTGCCGCAAGCTCAGTTCGCGCGAAAGCACCATTACATCGGCAAAAAGGGCATAAAACTTAACCGTTTCAATGTTGGTTACATTCAACTGGGTAGAAATATGCACCTCCACCCCGGCCGTTCTGGCATAGTTAATTACCGCCTGGTCCGAAGCAATGATGGCGGTTATGCCCGCCTCTTTTACCCGGTTGATCAACGTTTTGATGATGCTCAGGTCATGGTCATAAATAATGGTGTTGAGGGTAAGGTAGGTTTTTACCTTGTGGGCTGCACAACGCAGGGCTATTTCGGGCAGGTCATCAAGGGTAAAATTAATGCTAGACCTGGCCCGCATATTCAGTTGTTCAACGCCAAAATACACGGCATCGGCACCATTGTCAATAGCCGCCTGCAATGATTCAAAGCTGCCGGCCGGTGCCATAAGCTCAATTTTTCCTTCTCCACGCCTGTTCATCCTGCAAAAGTAGGTTGTTTACGCTTTATACGTAAATTTTATGGCCCGGTAATGGTATTCCGGATAACATATTTGGCTTCTTCCAGGTTAAAGCTGCTATAATCAAAGAAAATATTATAGGCCTCGGCTGCTTTTTTCATGTCGGCAAAATACTGGTCATCTTTACCATCATCACGGTTGCGGACGATGATGAATTTCTTCAAGCCAATTTCCTGGGCTTCCTCAAAGATATTGTTGACAAACCAATTGCGGTCTTCATCGCTGACAATCCCCAGCCTGCGCACATCTGCCAGGCAACTGTCGCATTTATAGGTCTTGAATACCTCCAGGTTCTTGGTCAGGGTATCACGGTACTCTTCTGAGGTAGGTTTCCTTTTCCACACCAGGGTTGAAACATAGTGCACGGCATCAAACCAAATGGTGGCTGCGTCCGACTCGTAATATACTTGCTCGGAAATCGTGCTTTCTTTCGGCCTGGGGAAAGTAACCCTGAACTTAGTGCCTTCGCCCGGGTTGCTTTCTACGGCAATGGTACCGCCAATGGTTTCTATTTGCTGTTTGGTCAGAAACAGCCCCAGGCCTTTACCATCGGTGTGTTCATGAAACCTTTTGTACATACCAAAAAGCTTATCCCCGTATTTTTCCAGGTCAATTCCCACCCCGTTATCCTCTACCTCCAGCCGGATGGCATCCTCGTGCAGGTAGCTTCTGACGGCTATTTTCAGCGGGCGTTTGGGGTCATGGTATTTGATGGCATTGCTGATCAGGTTATACAGGATACTATTCACATACGACCGGATACCGTAAAGGCTATCATGCTGAAAATCACGGGTTATCTTAGCCTTGCGGGCTTTGATCTGGTCTTCCAGCATGGCTTCCACCTTAACCAGTTCCTCTGAAAAATGGATATTTTCTTTGATCTGAAATAAGTGGCTGCGGATATCAATGATCTTCCCCAGGTCTTTGAGTACCTCATCAAGGGATTTTGCCGCCCCTTTAATATGCTTAATCAGTTCGGTACGGGTATTTTCATCATTGTCTAGTTCAAAAAGCTGCGCCAGCCCCAGCAAGTTAGCTACCGGGCCCCGCAGGTTATGGGAGATGGTATTGGAAAACTGCTGTAGCTCAAGGTTATGCTTTATCAACTCCTCATTCGAATTACGCAACTCGGTAGTACGCTGATCAACCAATGCCGATAGTTCTTTGTTGCTTTGGATTAAGGCCAGCGATTGCTCATGGATGGTGTAGCTGGCATCCTGGAGTTTTCTGTTGGAAGCACGCAGGTCATCCACCAGGGCCAGGTTTTTGCTTACCAGTTTTTCGTTGTTGAATTTAAAGATCAACAAGCCCGTTACCAGGAACACATAGGTAACATTATAATACATCCCCGACATGGTATAACCCAGCAACGGTGTGCCCAGCAGGTCGTCATAGCCGAGGCTAAAAAAGGCATGGATGGGATCGTAAAACATAATGAAAATACCGGGCAAAGCCGTGCAAAAAAAAAGGTGCAAGCGGTTTTTTACCGGAAAGATAACCACCGGTATCACCAGGATGCCAAGGAGCACGGTACGGGTATCAAAATATGAATAAGGGGTTATCAACTCCGGGGCCCGGCCCTTTATCATGAAAGAAATTCCCATGGTGGCCAAGGGCACCAAAACCGAAAGGAGCAGCCTGCTGAACGTATATAGGCGTAACCTCGAAAAGATTAATACGGAGCCAATTACAAAGGCCCCATAAAATACCAATTGGGTAACAAGGTTGGGGCCATAAGTTGCATACAGCACGGCTGAAAGCACCAGATTAGTTGTTACGATCATCAGGCTGAAGATATTGGTATAGCGTATATACCTTACCTCCAACGGATCCGTGTCGGCATAAATCCCGGTATCAATAAGCCTCTTTAACAGCATTTTTTTAACCCGTAAACGTCAAATTTAAGCAAATACTACTAAATAGTTGCTCCGGGGCTAATTTATAGTATCATAGCAGCCCCTACCGTTTCATTGGTGCCTTCGTCAATTAAAATCAGGCTGCCGGTTTCCCGGTTACGTGCATAGCGGTCGTAAAGTAACGGTTTGGTAGAACGGATTTTTACCCGGGCAATATCATTCATGCCGATAACCTTGTCCTCCTCATGCCGGTGCAGGGTATTAATATCCAGCTTATAACGGACTTCCTTGATCAGGCAACGGGCATCGTTGGTGGTATGCCTGATAGCATATTTGCCGTTTGGTTGCAACGGTTTTTCGTGCAGCCAGCATACCATGAGGTCGATATCCTGGCTGACTTCGGGCTGGTTGTTTTCGCGCACAATCATGTCCCCCCGGCTCACATCAATATCATCTGTTAACGTAATGGTTACCGACATAGGGGCAAAAGCTTCTTCTATTTCCCCATTGAAGGTATGAATAGCCCGGATCGTGGAAGTAAAACCTGAGGGCAGCACCACCACTTCATCCCCGGGTTTGAAAATACCACTGGCAATGCGGCCGGCATAACCCCGGAAATCGTGGTACTCGGTTGATTGCGGCCGGATAACGCCCTGCACCGGAAAACGGCAATCGATATGGTTATGATCGCTGCCAATATGGATGGTCTCCAGCAGGTAGAGCAGGGTACTTCCCTGGTACCAGGGCATATTTTCAGAAGGGTGAACGACATTATCGCCTTTCAGGGCGCTGATGGGCACAAAGCGGATGTCAATCACATTTAATTTTGAGGCAAAGGCCTCGATATCGGCCTTAATATTTTCAAACACGTCCTCGGCATAGTCAACCAAATCCATTTTGTTAACACAAAACACAATATGGGGGATGCCCAGCAAGGTGGCAATAATGGTATGCCGGTGGGTTTGCTCCTGGATCCCGAGGCGGGCATCTATCAGGATGATGGCCAGGTTGGCGGTGGAGGCCCCGGTAACCATGTTGCGGGTGTATTGGATGTGGCCGGGGGTATCGGCAATGATGAATTTGCGCTTGGGGGTAGCAAAATAACGGTAGGCCACATCAATGGTAATCCCCTGTTCCCGCTCCGCCCGCAGGCCATCGGTCAGCAAGGCCAGGTTTACCGTAGCATCGCCTTTGCGCTTGCTCGATTCTTCAATAGCGGCATATTGGTCCTCAAAAATAGATTTCGAGTCATAGAGCAGCCGCCCGATCAGGGTGCTTTTGCCATCATCCACACTACCGGCCGTGGTAAACCGCAACAGTTCCATATCCAAATATCCTTTAGCTGATTTTTCCATGCTTGTTAATTTTATCCACTAACTGCCCTAAAAATACCCATCCTTTTTTCTGTCTTCCATGGCTGCTTCCGAGCGCTTGTCATCGGCCCGGGTACCGCGCTCGGTAGTGCGGCTGGCAGCTACTTCGGCAATTATCTTCTCCACCGAATCGGCAGCAGATTCTACGGCCCCGGTACAGGTAATGTCGCCTATGGTGCGAAAACGTACAACCTTTTTCTCTACCTTCTCCGAATCCCTGCGCGGGATGTAGTCACTGGCAGCCATCAGCACCCCATCACGTGCAAATACTTCCCGTTGATGCGAAAAATACAAGGAAGGAAGTTCAATATTTTCGGCCAGGATATATTGCCAGACATCCATCTCAGTCCAATTGGAAATCGGAAACACCCGGAAGTGTTCCCCAAACTGCTTGCGGCCATTGAAGATATTCCATAATTCCGGCCGTTGGTTTTTCGGGTCCCACTGGCCGAATTCATCCCGGTGCGAAAAAAAACGTTCTTTGGCCCGGGCTTTTTCTTCATCACGCCTGGCACCGCCAATTACGGCATCAAATTTTTCGCGTTCAATGGTGTCGAGCAGGGTAACCGTTTGCAAGACATTGCGGCTGGCATTATAGCCTTTTTCCTCTACCACTTTGCCCTGGTCTATTGATTCCTGTACCGAACCAACAATCAGTTCTGCGCCAATTTTCCGGCAGTAACTATCCCTGAAGGCAATTGTTTCCGGGAAATTATGGCCGGTATCGATATGTACCAGCGGGAAGGGCAACTTAGCCGGAAAGAAAGCCTTGCGGGCCAGGTGCGACACAACAATAGAATCTTTACCGCCCGAAAACAGCAGCCCCACACGCTCAAACTGGGCAGCCACCTCGCGCAACACATATATGGCCTCGGCCTCCAGTTCCTGTAAATGGGTTAAGCTATACGTTTTTTGCATTATTTCTTTATTATTTTCATCACCTGCTGAAAAACCAGGGCTACCGATTCTTCAACAGAAAGTTTTTCTGTATCTATCCTTAAAAACGGCTTTTCAGGGGGCTCAAAGGGGGCATCCAGGCCGGTAAAATCTTTTATCTCCCCTTTCAGGGCCCTGGCGTATAAGCCTTTCACATCGCGCTGGGCACAGGCCGCAAAGGAAGCATCAACAAATATCTCCAGAAAATCATCCCGGCCGATGATCTCAGCCGCTTGTGAACGTATCTCCAGGGTAGGGCTGACAAAAGAACAAATGGTGACGATACCCGTATCAAGGAACAAGCGGGCGGTTTCGGCTACCCTGCGGATGTTCTCTTCCCTGTCGGCAGCACTAAAGCCAAGGTTTTTGTTAAGGCCGGCCCGAAGGTTATCGCCATCGAGCAGGCGGGTCAACACCCCATGGTCATAAAGCTTCTTTTCCAGGCCTTTGGCAATGGTACTCTTGCCCGAACCGGAAAGGCCGGTCAGCCACAGTACCACCGCTTTTTGCCCAAGGAGTTGTTCTTTGGCCTCCCTGGCCAGCATTGTAGCAAATATGGGATGAATGTTTTTCGTCATAGATTAAAATCCCAGACAAAGAAAGCTACCATTGCGCAAATTTTCCTTATTGTAGTTAAATTCTTTCTCCGCTGCGGCCCCCTGATAGACTTTGCCCCCGGCCGCCTGCACGATTGCCTGGCCGGCCCCGGTGTCCCATTCCATCGTTGGCCCGTGCCGGTAATAAACATCGGCTTTACCCTCGGCCACCATACAAAACTTCAAGGAACTGCCCACCGCAATACTGTCTGCCACATGATAGCGGTTAAGTACTTCTTCTTCCTCCGGTGAGGCGTGTGACTTGCTGCGTACGGCTATCCGGTTATGGGTGGCCTTATTCACTTTGATTTCGCTTACCGTCCCATGATCGATCTTCCAGGCCCCGGTAGCATCGCCATAATAGGTAATATCTTTTACCGGCACGTAAATCACCCCTGCTACAGGCTGCCTGTCTTCAACCAAGGCAATATTAATGGTAAACTCGCCATTACGGTTAATAAACTCTTTGGTGCCATCCAGCGGGTCAACAAGCCAGAAACGCTGCCAATGTTTTCTTTCGGCATAGGGCTGGTGCTTTTCCTCTTCCGATAAAACCGGCAGGGCGCCTGCTAGGTCCTTTAGGCCGGCCATAAGTATTTTATTGGCGGCCGTATCCGCCATAGTCAAAGGTGAGTCATCGGCCTTGTAGTCCACCTGACTACTCAGGCCGGGGTTATTATAAATGTTTAAAACTTCCCGGCCGGCTTCCTGCGCCAGGGCAATAAGCTGTTTGATCATGCATGCTAATTAAGCCTCAAAAATAGGACAATTAGTAACGGTCAACGGCCAGTTGGTCAATATTTATCGTAGGTTGCGCCCCGGCTACTATTTCCGCGACCAATTTACCGGTAACCGGCCCCAGGGTAAAGCCTACCATGGCATGGCCGGTAGCTATGGTCAGGTTTCGGTATTTTTTATCCCGCCCCAGGTAGGGCAAGCCATCCGGTGAGCAAGGCCGTAACCCGGCCCACACCGGCAGGGATTTGGTTTCGGCATATTTATAATCAGGCAAGTAGGCTTCTATTGATTTCAGGAAGCCGGCCACCCTTCTGGGCTTCACCGCCAGGCTGATGCCGTCAAGTTCCATCGTGCCCGCGAGGCGCACAAAGTTGCCCATAGGCGTAATGGCCACCCGCGCTTCAACCAGGATATAGGAGGCCCGCGGGATTTTCGACTCCTCGTGCCAGTCAACACTGTAACCTTTGCCGGGCTCCAGCAGCATTTTATGGCCGACCAGCTTTAATACCGGCACCGAAAAAGAGCCTGTAGCCAGCACCACTTCATCGGCCTGGTAGGCCCCGCTGTTGGTGATTACTTTGGTGATTTTACTACTGGTTTTCTCAAAGCCAACTACTTCCCGGCCGGTAAGCACCTGTACCCCCAGGCCGGCCACAGCCTTGTGCATCTGCCGCATAAACATGCCCGGGTCCATGTAGGCATCATCTTTAAACCATACTGCCCCGGCCCCGGTGTGCCGCAGTTGCGGATCATATTCCTGCAGTTGCGCCAGGTCCATTACCTCGGACTGCAGGCCAAATTCCCCGGCCATAGCGGCCAGTTCTATTTCATGCGCTAAGCAGCTTTCGGTTTTGCAAAACATAATAATACCACTGTTATGCAGCGGTATTTGCTGTTCACCGGCAAACTGTTTATGCAAGTCGAGGCTCAGTAAGGTTAAGTCGGAAAGTAGTTTTTTAGAGGCATTCACATGCTTATGCGTGGCGTGCCGCATAAACTGCCAGCCCCATCTGGCCAGGGACAAGTCGAACCGCGGCTTAATGTAAAACGGGCTTTCGGGGTTCAGCATCCAGCGCAAGCCTTTGGCCACAATGCCGGGGGCTGCCAGCGGCACAAAGTGGCTGGGGGCAATAAAACCGGCATTGCCAAAAGAACAACCGTCTGCCCCATCGGTTTTCTCCAGCACCGTCACGGCATGGCCGGCCCTGGCAAGATAGTAGGCAGCACTAAGCCCCACAACCCCGGCCCCAATCACGATAACTTCAGACTTTGTATTCATTAGCTTACTATAATTGCTGCAAACATAGTGCCGGGCAACCGATTTACACCTGACTTAAATCAACTTTATCAGATAACCTGAAAGCCAAAGGCGTAGGGGTCGTCCGCCTCATCAATGGTGATGGTATTATGGCCGGTGATCTTTGCCCAGCCTTCAATAGACGGGATAATCCCTTCCTTGTCCCCAACCCTTACCCTACTTTCTACCCGGCCGGTAAACTGGCTGCCGATAATGCTTTCATGCACAAAGGTTTCACCGGGCTTAAGTTCACCCCGGGCCACCAGCAGGGCCATCCGGGCCGAAGTGCCCGTACCACAGGGTGACCGGTCGATAGCCTTATCGCCATAAAATACGGCATTGCGGGCATCTGAGTCTGATTTTTTGGGTTCGCCTGTCCACATTACATGGCTGCAGCCCTGAATATTTTTATCTTCGGGGTGGACAAATCCTGCTGCTGCATTAACCGCCTGGCGTATCGGCCCACTCATGGCAATCAGTTGGTCAGCCGTATAGTCGGCCATATCGCGAAAGTTCGCTTGCGGTTCAATGATGGCATAGAAATTACCCCCATAGCTTACCGATACCGTTAATTCGCCCAGGTGCGGGCTGGTTATTTTCAGGCCGGCAATAGCCACAAACGAAGGCACATTGACCAGTTTAACCGATTTTACTTTACCCTTTTCCTGCTGATATGTTACCTTCACCAGCCCGGCCGGGGTTTCCAGGTTCAGCTTGCCGGGGGTTTTAGGTTTTACCAGCCCTTCCTCTATTGCCACCGTTACCGTGCCAATGGTGCCGTGGCCACACATGGGCAAACAGCCACTGGTCTCAATAAACAACACGGCCGCATCATTTTGCGGGTCATCGGGCGGATAAAGAATGCTGCCCGACATCATATCATGGCCGCGGGGCTCAAACATCAACCCCAGGCGCACCCAGTCAAACTCCTGCAGGAAGTGTAGCCGCTTTTCCTGCATGGTAGCCCCCTGCAACTCCGGCCCCCCACACTTAACCACCCGCACGGGGTTGCCGCAAGTGTGGGCATCAACGCAGACAAAAGTTTGTTTTATGGGCATCCCTTTTATCCGCTATGGCTTATTAAACTCCCTCTTTGGTCAACACCCCATTAAGCAAACGCCAGATTCCCAGGGGGTTATTATCTTTCAGGGCTTCGGGCAAGATAGCCTGCGGGGCATCCTGAAAGCTGACGGGGCGCAGGAAGCGCTTGATAGAATGCACCCCAACTGCTGTAAAGCGGCTGTCGGTAGTGGCCGGGTACGGGCCGCCATGGGTCATGGAAGGGCAAACCTCAACGCCCGTAGGCACGCCATTAAAGATCAACCGGCCGGCTTTTTCACGCAGTTGGTTGATCAGCCCTGCATTGGCCGAAAATTCTTCCTCTTCACCAATCACCGTGGCCGTAAGCTGGCCGGTCAGGCAGTTGACACATTCCCTTAGTTCGCCTTCATCGGCACATTCGATAATCAACGAAAAAGGGCCGAATACTTCTTCATGGAGCTTAGGGTTATTGATAAACTCCTTGCCCGGGGCTTTAGCCAGGGTCGGCCGTCCTTCCTGCCCCTGCGCTTCTTTGCTGGCCATGGTAATAAATTCCACCCCCCGCTGTTCGGCCATTTCCTGTGTTTTCTGCCGGAATGAGGTGCTGATCCCCCTGTGCAGCATGGTGCCCGGCTGGGCCCGGGCAATGGCAGCCGATAAATGGCTGATAAATTCATCCAGGCCGGCACCGGCTACTGCCAGGATAAGCCCGGGGTTGGTACAAAACTGGCCTACGCCCAGGGTAATGGAGTTGCTGTAGTTTTCAGCCACCTGCTGCGCCCGCTGGTGCAAGGCCTGCGGTAAGAGGATGGAGGGGTTGGTACTGCCCATTTCGGCAAATACCGGAATAGGGCTGGGCCGTTGGGCGGCAATGTCGAACAGCGCCCGCCCTCCGTTCACCGAACCGGTAAACCCTACGGCCCGGGTGGCGGGGTGCCCGACCAGTGCCTTGCCTACCTGAAAGCCGGCATCGTATAACAAAGAGAACACGCCATCGGGCATACCGGTGGCCTTAGCTGCCTGCACAATAGCCTGCCCCACCAGGGCACTGGTACCCGGGTGCCCCGGGTGTGCTTTTACCAGCACCGGGCACCCCGCAGCAAAAGCCGCGGCCGTATCCCCCCCCGCTACCGAATAAGCCAGCGGGAAGTTACTGGCGCCAAATACTACCACAGGGCCCAAGGGCACCATCATTTTACGTAAATCGGGTTTGGCTATGGGGTGCCGGTCGGGAATGGCCGTATCTATGGCAGCCTCAACGTAGGAACCCTCGCGGATGTAACCGGCAAACATGCGTAACTGGCCGGTGGTGCGGCCCCGTTCCCCGATAATCCTGGCTTCCGGCAGCCCGGTTTCGGCTGCCGCCCGCTGTACCAGCACCTCGCCCAAAGCCTCCATTTCATCGGCAATCTTTTCCAGAAAATTGGCCCGCTGCCCGGCCTCTGTCAACTTAAATTCAGCAAAAGCTGCTTCGGCCCTGGCCATAGCCCTGGTTACATCCTCCTCCGAGGCAAGGTAAAATTTCTCCGCCAGCCTGGTGCCGGTAACCGGGTTAACCCCCTGCAAGGTTTTGCCGGTACCGGTAGATTCGGTAAAACCAATGATATTTTTCGTGTTTATTTCCATCTTATAAAGATACGTAATCGGGTAATTGTGGCCGCGTTTCTATGGCCCTGCTAATGATTTCACTTATACGCTGCCGTTCCTCGCCCTCAAGCATCAGTCTGGGTGCCCGCACGTACTCGGTACCGAGGCCGGTCATGGCCTCAGCCAGTTTAATGTACTGTACCAGCTTGGGGTGCACATCAAGCTCAAGCACCGGTATAAACCACCGGTAAATTGCCTGCGCCTCCGCATAGCGGCCGGCCTGCACTAAGCGGAAGATAGCCACCGTCTCCCTCGGAAAAGCACATACCAGCCCGGCCACCCAGCCGTCAGCGCCCATCATCAGGCTTTCCAGGGCCAGGGTATCCACCCCCGACAGGATCTTTAGCCTGTCGCCAAAGGCTATCCTCAGCCTGGTTATATAGCCAATATCGCGGCTGGACTCCTTTACCGCCTGAATGTTGGGGATTTTAATTAACTCCGCAAACATTTCCAGGGTCACCGGTATTTTGTAATCTACCGGATTATTGTAGATCATAATCGGCAATGAGGTAGCCGCAGCCACAGCCTGAAAATACACCAGGGTTTCGCGGCTGTCGGCAGCATAACGCATAGGCGGCAACAACATTAAGCCACTGGCGCCCCTGGCCTGCAACTCCTCTGCCAGCGCCACAGCCGCTTTGGTGGTTTGTTCGGCAATGTTCACAATTACCGGTAGTTTACCTTCCGTTTCGGCCACCGTTTCAGCCAACAATACCATTTTCTCCTGATTGCTCAGACTACTGGCCTCACCCAGGGTACCGCCCAGGATAATGCCGGATACCCCGGCCGCTACCTGGGCGGAAATATTGGCCCTGAAAGCGGCCATATCTAATTCGTCATCGGCAGTAAACTTAGTGGTAACTGCCGGAAATACTCCTTGCCAATTCATCTCCTGTTATTTATCCGGCAACAAAAGTAAGGCGAAGCTTAGACTTACAGCAGACAGAAATTAGCCCTTTATCATACTTTTTTAACATGTTTTAAAATATTATTTAATTTTTATCGCTATTTTAGTATCTATGAAACCGTTGCCCTTTAAAATACCCCCCGGAAGCAAGGAGTCCATTACGGTTTATCATGATAAACTGCCACACTTTTATGCCACCTATCATAATCATGAAGAGCTGCAACTGATGCTGGTAATCAAGGGGCATGGCACGGCCTATATTGGCGATAAAATAGTGCAGTTTAAAGAGGGTGATGTTTATTTGCTGGGGCAGAACCTACCCCATGTATTTAAGGATAAGATGGACCCCAAAAGGAATAACGGTATTGAGTCTATCTCCATTTTTTTCCTTCCCGGTTTCATGGGTGATGGCTTTCTGGCAATCCCGGAGACAAGGTTGCTATCTACCTTGATCAAAGAAAGCGAGCGGGGCGTATTCGTAGAGGGTGATTTACGGGAGCGGGTCACAGCCGGCATCTGGCAGGTAACCCGCCAGAGCGGCTTACCCCGGTTGCTTACCCTGATTGAACTACTGGAACAAATTGCCCAAACCGAAGAACTCACTTTTATTTCCAGTCCCGGGTACCACAAGCCCAAGCGCACCGTAGATGGCCGGAAAATCAATGATGTGTTTAATTTTTTGCTGGATAATTACGCCCGCGAAATCAAGCTGGAGGAAATTGCCGATGTGGCCCACATGAGCCCCACTGCCTTTTGCCGTTATTTTAAGCAGCATACCCGCAAAACCTACTCCCGCTTTTTAAATGAAATAAGGATAGGCCAGGCGTGTAAAATGCTGGTGGACGACCAATATACCGTTGGCGATATCTGCTACAACAGTGGTTTTAACAACGTATCTAATTTTAACCGTCAGTTTAAGAAGGTGACCGGCCTCACCCCCTCCGAATACCAGAAAATGCACCGATGAAGTATTTCCTCTTATACATGGTCTTCCTGTTCGCCTGCCAAAGCCCACAAAAAAGGCCGTCCGTCCTCATCACCCTGCAAACCAGTGGCGTAATGGCCAGTCTGCGCGGGCTGGCCGTAGTAGATGAAAACATAGCCTGGGCCAGTGGCAGCGGGGGTAGCGTACTGCGTACCGTTGATGGCGGCACCTTTTGGCAGAACGTCTCCCCAACCGCTGCCGACAGCCTTGATTTTCGCGATATTGAAGCTTTTTCTGCTACCGAGGCCCTGGTACTCACAGCCGGTTACCCCGGCCTGGTGGTGAAAACCACTGATGGCGGCCAAAGCTGGCAAGTGGTTTATGCCGATGACCGCCCACAGATATTTTTTGATGCCATGGATTTCTGGGATACTACCTCCGGCATCGCCTTTGGCGATGCCCTGGATGGCCGGGTGGTAATCATCACCACCCATGACGGGGGCAACTCCTGGCAGCAACAGCAAGGGCCTGAAGCTCTGCCCGGTGAAGGCGGATATGCTGCCAGCGGCACCTGCATTACCACCGGTGGCAACCACCGGGTATGGCTGGCTATGGGCACCCCCCGGTCACGCATTTTATTCTCTGCCGACAGGGGAAAAACCTGGCAGGCCTACCCTACCCCAATGGCCCGGGAGGTAGCCGGTGGCGGTATATTTTCCCTGGCATTCAGTGATACGGGCTATGGCCTTGCCGTGGGCGGCAACTACACCCGCCCCAACGACACCACCAAGATAATCGCCCTGACCAAAGATGCCGGCAAATCCTGGGATTTACTACCTGACAGTGGCTTAAACGGCTACAAATCAGCCATTGCCCATATTCCCGGGGGTGAAAACTGGCTGGCTGCAGGGCCAACCGGGGTGGGTCTTTCTACCGATAACGGGTTAACCTGGACGACCGTTGACACCACGGGTTATCATACCGTAGCGCTGGCCAACAGGCATACCGGCTGGCTGACAGGCGCCCAAGGCAAGATCGCTAAGCTTGCGGTTCGCTACTAAGGGAATCGCTGCCTTCTTCTTCCGTTACCTCATACCCTGCCTGATCCAATATTTCCTGGGCATGTTTATCGCTGCCCAGTAAAATGGCTATCCATTTGGTTTTCGGGTTGCGGTCGAGGATAATTTTAAACGTCATGGTGAGCGGCACGGCCAAAAACATGCCAATAGTACCGAGGACAAAGCCCCAGAAAAGCAAGGAAAGAAATACGATCAAGGTGGATAGCCCCATTTCTTTGCCCATCACTTTCGGCTCCACAATATTGCCCACCACCATATTTACCACCACATACCCCAGAACGGTCCACCCGGCCCCGGCCAGGCCCGATTGCACCAGGGCAAACAACACGGCCGGAATACCGGCAATGATGGAGCCGATATTCGGTATATAATTCAGCAGAAAGGCAATCAGGCCCCAGAGAATGGCATACTCTACGCCAAAAACCAGTAACCATAACCAGATAAACACCCCGGTTATTAAGCTGATAATGGTTTTCAGGCCCAGGTAGTTCCGGATGCTGTCAACAATAGCGGTCAAAACGCTAAGGTTGTTGTCATAGCTATTGGCAATTACTGTGGCTTTCAACCGCAACGAGCCCCGCTCAAAAAGCATAAAGGTTACAATAAAGAAAATAAGTAAGGCATTACTCATAAAAGCCCCGAATTCGGTCAGGATGTTGGCCGTATAATTCAACACCTTTCCCGGGTTGATGGTGCCGTCCCACTTCTCCCTGGAAATACTTAGGCCCCGGTCGTTAAGGGTTTGAATCGTGCCGTCCACCAATTCCCGCAACTTGGCGGCATACCGGGGGGCATCGTTGGCAAAGCTGTTAATGGAGTTGCCAAACAAGGCACCCAGGCCTAAAAAGACAATTACAATACCCGAGAGCACAATAATGACGGCCAGCGAGTGGTTCATTCCCTTGCTGTACATCCACATCAGGGGCTGGGCACACACTATGCTGATAAACAGGGATAATAAAATAGGGTTTAAAATAGAGGAAGAGGCCATGGCCCCGGCTATTACCACCACAAAGGCAGCCACCATAATCAAGGCCGGGGTACCGGAAGTATTTTTTCTCTTTTTACTCAATGCTTAAAAGGTATCAGGGTAAATATATCAAAAAAAAGGGTTAGCAAATAAAAGTAGGGTAATAAAGGTTGATTTCTCCCTTTAAATGAAATAATTACTTAACTTAGGCGGGTTATTTGAACGACCGCACGTGAAACTCTATATCAAAAACATGGTTTGCGACCGCTGCATCCTGGCCGTGGAGAACGAATTACAAAAAGTAGGCCTTACCGCTAAAAAAATCGTGCTCGGTGAGGTGGACCTGGGCGACAAGGAACCATCGCCCGGGCAATTGCAAACGTTAGCCACCAACCTGGGAAAAATAGGTTTTGAATTGCTTGATGATAAAAAAAGGCGGTTAATAGAACATATAAAAACCATCATTATCGAACAGGTACATTACCAGGACCACCAGGAGCCGGTAAAGCTCTCGGTTTATCTGGCCGAACGCCTGCATTACGACTATAATTACCTGAGCAATTTGTTTTCGTCTATAGAAGGCATTACGATCGAACAATTCCATATTCAGCAAAAGATAGAAAAAGTAAAAGAACTGCTGGCCTACGATGAGCTTACCCTTAGCGAAATAGCCTGGCAACTCGGGTATAGCAGTGTGGCCTATTTAAGCAACCAGTTTAAAAAGGTTACAGGGCTTACCCCCAGTCAATTCAAGCAGCGCAAAGACAGCCGGCAACGCAAACCCCTCGACAAACTGTAAATTTTATAAGTCATTTACAAAATGGTATAACATCAATGGTAATTGATGAAACTACTTTTGCAGGGTGATAAAATGACGATAAAAATAGTATGAGCGATACAATACGAAGGGTAACTTACCCGGTAACCGGCATGACCTGTGCCTCATGTGCCGCCAGCGTAGAAACCATGCTGAATGCCCAGCAAGGGGTTGAGTCGGCTGAGGTTAATTATGCCAATTCTTCGGTGCTGGTGGCCTACAATCCGGAAAAAATCACCCCGGAAACCATGCGCAGTACAATTCAGCAAATCGGTTACGATTTGTTTATTGATGAGGATGAAGACCAGGCCGATAGAGTGGAAGAACGCCACCGGGAGGAATATAACCAGTTGAAAAACCACACCCTCGGGGCTGCCCTGTTTACCCTGCCGGTCATGGTTATCGCCATGTTTCTGCCGGAATTACCCTACGGCAACGCTATCATGCTGGCCCTTACCATGCCCGTAGTAGGCTGGTTTGGTAAACGGTTTTTTGTTAATGCTTTCAATCAGTTAAAATATAAAAAGGCCAATATGGATACCCTGGTAGCGGTGAGTACCGGGGTAGCTTTTATCTTTAGTTTATTTAATACGGTGTACCCGGAATTCTGGACCAGCCGTGGCCTGGAAGCCCACGTTTACTTTGAAGCGGCTGCCGCGATTATCAGTTTTATCCTGCTGGGCAAACTGCTGGAAGAGAAAGCCAAATCCAATACCTCTTCGGCCATCAAAAAGCTGATTGGCCTGCAACCGAAAACCGTTACCCGTATCAATACCGATGGCTCTGAGCAAACCATCCCCATCAGGGAAGTGGCCATGGGCGATATCCTGCTGGTGAAGCCGGGCGATAAGATACCGGTTGACGGTGAAGTGGTTGACGGCCACTCTTTTGTAGATGAAAGCATGATTACCGGAGAACCGATACCGGAGGAAAAGGTAGCCACCGCCAAGGTTTACGCAGGCACCATCAACCAAAAAGGCAGCTTTACCTTTAAGGCCGAAAAAGTTGGTGCCGATACCCTGCTGGCACAAATCATTAAAATGGTGCAGGAAGCACAGGGCAGTAAAGCCCCGGTGCAGTCTTTGGTGGACAAAATAGCCGCTGTTTTTGTGCCGGTGGTCATCGGCATCGCCCTGCTTACTTTTGCCGTATGGATGATTGTGGGGGGGGAGAATGCTTTTACCCATGCCTTAATTACCTCCATTACCGTGCTGGTAATTGCCTGCCCCTGTGCCCTGGGCCTGGCTACACCCACCGCTATTATGGTGGGCATAGGCAAAGGGGCCGAAAACAATATCCTGATTAAGGATGCCGAAAGCCTGGAGCAACTAAAGAAAGTTAACGCCATAATTTTTGATAAAACCGGCACCATTACCGAGGGCAAGCCCCAGGTAACCGATATTTTTTGGCAAGATGAGTCCACCGCAACTGCTTTACAGGGGACTTTACTGGCCATCGAAAGAAAATCGGAACACCCCCTGGCAGAAGCCGTAACGGAATTTTTGCCGGAGAAAGCCAACAGTAAAACCGTCAGCGATTTTACCAGCATCACCGGGCGTGGGGTAAAGGCCACGGTCGCGGGGCAAACCTATTACGTGGGCAGCAAAAAACTCCTGGAGGAGAACAGTATTGTGGTTGGCGACAACCTGCTGGCGCAGGAACATAAGCTGGAGGCAGAAGCCAAAACGGTAATTTATTTCGCCAATAGCCGCCAGGCCTTGTGCCTGCTGGCCATTGCCGATAAAATTAAAGGCACCTCCAAAGAAGCCATTAAAACCCTGGCCGATAACGGCATTGCCGGTTACATGCTTACCGGAGACAACCCCAAAACAGCAGCGGCTGTGGCGGCCGCGGTTGGCCTGCGCAATTACCAGGCACAAATGCTGCCCGGCCAAAAAGCCGACTACGTAAAAAGGCTGCAACAACAGGGGCTTACCGTAGCCATGGTAGGCGATGGCATAAACGACTCGCACGCCCTGGCCCAGGCCGATGTGAGCATTGCCATGGGCAAAGGCTCCGATATTGCCATAGATGTGGCCAAACTAACCATCATCAGCTCCGACCTGACGGTAATCCCCAGGGCTATCGCCTTGTCGTACCAGACCGTGGCCACCATCAAACAAAATCTTTTCTGGGCCTTTATTTATAATGTCATTGGTATTCCTATTGCAGCCGGGGTGTTATATGCCTATAATGGCTTCTTGTTAAACCCAATGCTGGCAGCCGCGGCCATGGCCTTCAGCTCGGTTTCGGTAGTAACCAACAGCTTGCGCCTGAAATGGAAACCCCTTACGCTGAGTGGCAAGAAAACCAATAAAAACACAACAAAAAACTATATAAACACGATAAAAATGAAAAAGCTAACGTACAAAACCAATATCAATTGCAACGGTTGCATTGCTTCGGTTACCCCAAATATGGAAGCTACCAAAGGTATTGTTACCTGGCATGTGGACATTGACAATCCGGATAAAATCCTCACCGTGGAGGTTAACGACATTGACCCACAGGTAGTTGAGGAGGCCGTAAAAAAGGCCGGCTACACTATTGAACCGGTAGCCGCAGAAGCCTGACAGGGCCATTATGACGTAAGTCATAGGAAATTACCGGGACAGTTTTTATCTTATGGCTGTAATTACCGGGTAATCCGGTAGTGCCAAGGCCAGTAGCAGCTACCTAAGTAAAGGGTTATGGCGGGCAGGAGTACCTACTTATTGCCTTTGCCGTCATAGCCTGGTAGGTGTTAAGGGCAAGGTCAATTAGCTGTCAGGGGCTAAGTTGATCAAGTAGGCGGCTGTTCCGGCTGGTGCGGTCTGATTTTCGTGCGTTAATTTTGTTAATAGCACTGCCGGGATAGCCGCTTTTTCTTCAGCTTTCGTCATTTATTAGGGAATTGTCCTCATTTTTGTGTGGTGAAGCACGATGTAGGGGCATATTACGACCAAACGCAAAACCATTACCAGCGGTGGTGGCACCTGCGGGAGGGTATGGCGCTACACTATGGGTTGTGGGATAAACACACGGCCTCTTTTGTGGAAGCCCTGGACAATATGAACAAATACCTCGCTGGCCTGGCCAAAATAAAACCCGCAGAGCAGGTGCTCGATGCCGGTTGTGGCGTAGGCGGGGCGGCCATTTACCTGGCCCGCGAATACCAGGTGCAGGTAACCGGCATAACCCTGAGCGACTTACAGGTGCAAACAGCCACTGCCAACGCTGCCCGCCACCAGGTGCAGCAGCAGGTGCAATTTATGCGGCAAGACTACACGGCCACCAATTTCCCCGACCAGCATTTCGACCTCATCTGGGCCTGTGAAAGCAGTTCTTCCGCCCCGGATAAGCAAGTGATGGCCAACGAATGGTTTCGTTTGTTAAAGCCCGGGGGCAGGTTGGTGCTCACCGATTTCTTCAAAACAGGTACATTGAGCGGGCCAAACCAGCAAATGTTAGCGCAATGGTCGGACCTCTGGGCGATGAGCCCGCTGGTTACCCCAGATTACCTGCAGCAATGCCTCGAACGGTCCGGCTTTGCCGTAAAGCATACCCATAACCTGACCAGCGGCATTGTTAAAACCGCCAGGCGCATGTATTGGAGCTACTGGCTGGGCCTGCTGCCCTCGGTGGTGTACAACACCTTTTTGGGCGCCCGGCCTTATGCCCGCCACCATTATAAATCGGGGCTGTACCAGTACCGGGCACTGCAAAAAAAGCTTTGGGCCTATCATAGTTTTCTGGCCGCAAAGCCTGCATAGCCTGGCCGTTATCCCCTCTGCTTTAAAGCAGGCCAAATCATTTGCAGGCTCTGCACAAGTATGTACATTTGCCAAAAAACAAGGCATGATCCGTTCCATTTTCATTTCCTCTGCCGAGCCTTATTCGGGCAAATCATTAGTTACCATCGGGGTGTTTGAGGCCATCCTGCGCAGAACACCCAAGGTGGCTTTTTTCAAACCGGTTATCCGTAACCCCAGGAAAAAAGGTGACCAGGATAAGAACATCGAGCTGATCCGTAGCCGCTATGCATTACCACAGGCCTACGAAGAATCGTTTGCCTTCTACCGTACCGAAGCCCATGACCTGCTGGGCAAGGGTAAACATGACGACTTTATTGACCGGGTGCTGAGCAAGTACAAGGCGCTGGAGGAAAAGAATGACTTCGTTATTTGTGAGGGCTCCGATTATATTGGCGAAGGCTCCTTTTTTGAGTTCGATATCAATGCCCTGATCGCCAAAAACCTGGGCTTGCCCACCCTCATTATCGGCCAGGGCAACGGCCGCGCCATCGAAGAAATTTTTAACCCGGTACAAATGGCTATCGAGGCCTTTCAGGAACAGGACACCAAAATCATTGGCGTGATCATCAACCGGGTAAAACCCGGGCGGGCAAAAGAAATTAAGCAGGCCATGCGGCAACTGCCGGATGATATTGGCTTTTTATCGGTTATCCCCGCCAACGATATCCTCAGCAGCCCTACCTTACGCGAAGTAGCTGAGCAACTGGATGCCGAAATCCTGTTTGGTGAGCAGCACCTCGACAACCTGGCTACCGGCTTTCAATCGGTGGCCATGATGCTGAACAACTACCTGAAGGTTATGAAAGAAGGCAGCGTGGCCATTACCCCGGCTGACCGTATCGATATTGTTATGGGCGCCCTGATGGCCAACCACTCCAAAAACCTCCCCCACATTTCCGGTATGATCCTTACCGGGGGAAGTAAACCGGCCAAAACCGTGATGAAGGTGCTGGCCGGGCTGCCGGATATTTTCCCCGTCCTGGCAGTTGACACCTATACTTTCCAGACGTCCGTTAATGCCGGCAATGTGGTCTCTACCATTACCTCCGGCAGTGAACGGAAAATCAACCTGGCCCTGGCCCTGTTTGAAAAGCATATTGACCTGGAAGCATTTAGCAAAGAGGTGCAGGTTGACCAACCGGTGGTAATGACCCCCAAAATGTTCCTCTATAATTTGCAAAAGATAGCCGCCCGCAGCCGCAAGCGCATCGTGCTGCCCGAAGGCAGTGACGACCGGATACTGAAAGCCGTTGAAATCCTGCAAAAGAAGGATATTGTAGATATGGTAGTGTTGGGCAACCCCGAAGAAATAAAAACCCGTAGCGGCACCCTGGGTTTGGCTATTGATTTCAAAAAAACCCCCATTGTAAATCCCCTAACCAGCAAAAAGCTTAAACCGTATGCCCAAACCCTGTATGAATTGCGCCAGGCCAAAGGCATGTCGTTGGAAATGGCCACCGACCTGATGCACGATGTATCCTATTTTGGCACCATGATGGTGTATAAAGGCGAAGCCGATGGCATGGTATCGGGTGCCGCCCACACCACCCAGCATACCATCCGGCCGGCTTTGCAGTTCATCAAAACCAAACCCGGGTTCAAGGTAGTGTCTTCGGTATTTTTTATGTGCCTCGATGACCGGGTGGTAGCCTATGGCGATTGTGCCGTAAACCCCAACCCGAGCGCAGCAGAGCTGGCCGAAATTGCCATTGCCTCGGCCCATACCAGCGAGCAGTTCGGCATTCCGGCCAGGGTAGCCATGCTCTCCTACTCTTCCGGTGATTCGGGCAAAGGGGAGGAAGTGGAAAAAGTGCGGCAGGCCACCCAACTCGTGAAAAAACTTAAACCGGCCATAAAAATTGAAGGTCCGATACAGTATGATGCAGCCGTAGATAGGGCCGTAGGCAGGAAAAAACTCCCCGGCTCGGAAGTAGCCGGTCAGGCCAGCGTCCTCATCTTCCCCGACCTCAACACCGGTAATAATACCTACAAAGCCGTACAGCGTGAGACCGGGGCCCTGGCCATTGGCCCGGTTTTACAGGGGTTAAACAAACCGGTAAATGATTTGAGCCGCGGCTGCCTGGTTGAAGATATTGTCAACACCATTGTTATCACCGCCATCCAGGCACAAAACAACAAAGCCGGATGAAAACCCTGGTCATCAATACCGGCAGTTCGTCAATAAAATACCAGTTATTCGCCATGCCGGCAGGTACTGTGCTGTGCAGCGGACTGATTGAGCGCATAGGAGAAGAACAGGGGCATATCCGGCATATCCGGTTTGCCGGCCGGGAGGCCCTGGAATACAACAACCAGGCACCCATCCTCAACCACCAGGCGGGCATGCAACAACTGGCCGGCCTGCTTACCGATGCCGAATTTGGCGTGCTTGCCGGGGCCAGCGAAGTGGAACTGGCCGGCCACCGGGTAGTTCATGGCGGGGAACATTTTGCCCGCACCACCATTATTACCGGTGCGGTAAAAAAAACCATCGAAAACTTAGCCTCCCTGGCCCCTTTGCATAACCCGCCCAACCTCACGGGCATCCGCATGGCCGAAAAGGTATTTACCCGGGCCACCCAGGTGGCGGTATTTGATACGGCTTTTCACCAAACCCTGCCGGAGCACGCCTACCGGTATGCCATCGCCAATAAATTTTATCATGAACACGGCATCCGGGTATATGGTTTCCACGGCACCTCGCACCGCTATGTGGCCAAAGAAGCTGCGGCCCTGCTCAACAAGCCCCTGGCAGAATGCAACCTTATTTCCATTCACCTTGGCAATGGCGCCAGCATGGCCGCCATTAAAAACGGCCAGAGTATCGATACCTCCCTGGGCCTGACCCCCCTGCCCGGCCTGGTGATGGGTACCCGCAGTGGCGATATTGACCCGGCCATTATTTTTTATCTGCACGAACACCTGGGGTTGCCGGTTAACGAAATAAAAAACCTGCTGAACAAAGAGAGCGGCATGAAAGGCCTTACCGGCCATAACGACCTGCGGCAGATTGCCGCTAACGCAGACCAGGGAGATAAAGAGGCCCAATTGGCCCTGGCAATTTATACCTACCGCATAAAAAAATACATTGGTGCCTATATGGCCGCCATCGGCCCGGTTGACGCCCTGATCTTTACAGCCGGGGTAGGCGAAAACAGCGCCCTCGTACGCGAAATGGCCGTAACCGGCCTGGAACATCTCGGTATCGTTGTAGATAAAAAACGTAATCAAGCCGTCACAGGCCAAGGTGACATAGCCGGCAGAGGGTCGGCCCTGCGTATCCTGGTCATCCCTACCAACGAAGAACTGGAAATTGCCCGGCAGGCGTATGCGTTGGTCAACGCTGCGGGTTAGCGGTTTTCATAGCTGATCCGGTAAATCACATCGGCATAATCATCCGATACCAGGATAGCCCCATCGGGCATGGTAATTACATCTACCGGCCGGCCCCAGGCCTTCTGGGTGGCATCATCTAACCAGCCATAGGCAAAGGGTACCGCTTTGGTAGCGCCATGGGCATCATGGTCGATGGCCATTACCCGGTAGCCCACCTTACGGGAGCGGTTCCAGGAGCCGTGCTGGGCTACAAATATTTTGTTATCGTATTCCTGCGGAAACATCCCGCCCCGGTAAAAATTCATCCCCAACGGGGCTACATGGGCACCGAACTTCCATACCGGGGGTACGTAGTCGCTGCAGGAAGTACCCGCCCCGAATTCCGGGTCGGGTATCTCACCGCCATGGCAAAAGGGGTAGCCATAATGCTGCCCTGCGGCATTCAGCACATTCAATTCACACGGGGGGATATCATCCCCCATCATATCACGGCCGTTGTCGGTAAACCACAGCTTACCGGTATGCGGGTCCCAATCAAAACCCACGGTATTGCGCACTCCGCGGGCCACTACCTCAGGTTTGGGGTCAGCCACATCAAGGCGGGTGATGGAAGCATACAGTTCATTGTCTTCGCGCAAGCAAATATTGCAGGGCGCACCCACCGGTACATATAACAAACCATCGGGCCCAAAAGCAATATACTTCCAGCCGTGGTGGGTATCGGTAGGGTAGCCATCAAAAACTACCTGACGTGTTGGCGGATGGCCCAGGTTAGCCTCAATATCGGGGTAACGGTAAATGGTGCTTACGGTTGCCACATAAAGGTCGCCATTTTTGAGGGCTACCCCATTGGGCATTTTCAGGCCCTTATCAATAACATAGGTCTTATCCGCCACATTGTCGCCATCGGTATCCTGCACGGCATACACCTTATCTTCGGAACGGTTGCCCACAAACAAGGTACCGCTTTCACTCAGCACCATGGAACGGGCATTGGGCACCCTGGCATAGATGGCTATTTTAAATCCGGGGGGCAACTTAATTTGTTCCAGGGGCAAGGCACTAACTGCTTTGGCTTTGCTTTGCTGCCAATAGGTAAGGGAAAACCCGGCAATGGCCAGCAAGGCGATGGCCACTAAAAATACAAAAACCTTTGTTTTCATGGTTAATCGGTTTAAACGCTAATGCATAAAGATATACTTTTGCAATTATGTTGTCAATCACCAACTTAAGCTATTACATCAGTGGCAGGGCGCTATTTGAGAACTCGTCCCTGCACATCAGGCCCAAAGATAAAATCGGGCTGATCGGGCTGAATGGCAAAGGCAAGTCCACCCTGCTCAAGATTATCAACGGTGAACTGCAACCCGACAGCGGCAGTATTGCGGCCGCCAAAGACTGTACCATCGGCTTCCTCAACCAGGACCTCCTCTCCTACCAAACCGATGATGCCATCCTTACCGTGGCCATGGAAGCCTTTAAAGAAGCGGTGGACATTCAGCGGCAATTGGAGGAAACCCTACAGGCCATGGAAGCGCATTACAGTGATGAACTGCTGGACAAACTAACCCATTTGCAGGAACAATTTGAACGCCTGGATGGGTATTCCATGCAGGCCAGGGCCGAAGAGATTTTAGAGGGTATTGGCTTTACTACCGAACAATTGCACCAACCCCTGAAAGAGTTTTCCGGGGGCTGGCGCATGCGGGTAATGCTGGCCCGGCTGCTGCTGGAAAAGCCCTCGCTGCTGATGCTGGATGAGCCGACCAACCACCTGGACCTGCCCTCTATCCGCTGGGTGGAAAATTACCTGCGCAACTACGAAGGGGCGGTAATCGTGGTGTCCCACGACCGCACCTTCCTGAATAATGTGGCCACCAAAACGGTAGAGGTAGCCAATAAAACCCTCAACCTGTACGAAGGCAATTACGATTTTTATGTGCAGGAAAAGGCCTTACGCAGCGAACTGCAAAAAAATGCCTTCCTCAACCAACAACAGCACATCAAACAAGCCGAGCGTTTTATCGAGCGCTTTAAGGCCAAGGCCACCAAAGCACGCCAGGTACAATCGCGGGTAAAGGCCTTAGATAAGCTGGAACTTATCGAAGACGTGGTGGACGAACAGGCCGTGGTGAATTTTAAGTTCACCTTCAGCCAGAAATCAGGGCGGCATATTGTAAAGCTAAAGGATGTGGCCAAAGCCTATGGCAACCTGCAAGTACTGCAGCAGACCAATATCAGCATTGAGCGGGGTGATAAGATCGCCCTGATTGGGGCCAATGGCAAGGGCAAATCTACCTTGCTGCGGATTATTGCCGGCAACGAGCCGGTGGCGGGGGAAGTTGTGGTAGGGTATAATGTAATTACGGCCTTCTACGCCCAGCACCAACTGGAGTCGTTGACGTTGAAAAACGAAATCCTGGACGAGCTTAAACAGGCCGGCAGTAAAAAAACCGAGCAGGAGTTGCGCAACATCCTGGGCTGTTTCCTGTTTACCGGGGATGATGTGTTTAAAAAAATAAAAGTACTCTCCGGAGGTGAAAAATCACGGGTGGCGCTGGCCAAGACCCTGCTTTCGGAGGCTAATTTTTTGATGCTCGATGAGCCTACCAACCACCTGGATATCCTGTCGGAGAATATTCTCATCCAGGCCCTGCAACAATACGAGGGTTCCTTTGTAGTGGTATCGCACAACCGCCATTTTATCTCCGAGGTGGCCAATAAAATCTGGTATATTGAAGACCGGCAGGTAAAAGAGTACCCCGGCACCTTTGCCGAATACGAGTACTGGCAGGCAAAGAGGGAACCCCCTGCTGCCCCCACGGAAGAGCAACACCCAGCAACAGCAGTACAGAAAAACACCAAACCCACGGCAAAAAAAAGCGCCAGGCCCCGTGACAAAACCGGACAGGAGCTGAAAAAGCTACGCCAGCAACTGGCCGGGGTAGAGAAAGACATCGGCCACCTGGAAAACCGCCAACAAACAATTGAAACCGAAATGAGCCGGCCGGAAGTTTACAGTAACCCCGAAAAACTGGCGGAATTGAATATAGCCTTACATGACTGCCAGGGGGAATTGCAGCTAAAAAACAAAGACTGGGAATTTATTGCCGCACAGATTGACGACCTGGAAAACCAGAAGATAGGCTAAAACCGATAACCCAGGCCGTTTTTAAACTTATAGACAAAATTGTCGATAGGCACCACCGGAAGGTTGTCGTAGTACATGATAAAATTGCTGGTAAAGGTTAATTTTTGGGTAATATTAAGGTTGAGGTTAACCTCGAGGGATATCCGGGGGGTAAAAAAAGAGGTATAGGTGGCCTGGTAATAGCTTGCTATATTAAAATGAAACTGGCGGTTAACATCGGCAAACAACATGATATAATTACTGCTTTTGGTGAGGTTGGTGGAAGTTAGCTCCCCGTTATAGGTCCAGTTTTCCCATTCCTGCATAACGGCCGTACCGGCAATCAGGCCATATTTTTCTTTGTTGATAAAAAGGAAACGGAAGCCCGCCCCTATGAGGTTGCGGTCGTCCATACCGCGGATGGCATTGTACTGGGCCTGGCCAAACACCTCTTGCCCAAAGCGTTTGTGGCGGTTAAAGATAAAGCGCAAATGGGCATAGCCATCACTTAGCAGGATCTCGGAATCGCTGCTGGCAAAACTCAATTTGGATATCGCCATAAGGCTGTGCTTCTTAAACTTACGCACGAGATCGAGATTATAGCCCATATTGGCCACTTTCACCTCCTGGTCGATAAAAGTGAAATACACCCTGACCTGGCCAAGCCAGGGGATGGTATCGTTTTGCAGCAACCGCTTGTTAAAATTTAATATTTGCGCCTGTAGGTGCCCCTGCCAGAAGAGCAAGGCTAACAGGGCCGGAAAAACTATCTTCTTCATCCTGGTAAGGCTTATTCTATAAACGGCTGGCAAGATAGCCAAAGTTTGCGGATTTTACGGGGTGGAGTAGCACGAGGGGCGCCCTATTCCAAATTCAGCCCCCCCTTGATCGTACAACGCTTTGTAGCGATAAAAGCTATCACGACTATAGCCAAATATCTTACAAGCCTCTGATACATTTCCTAATTGCTCGGCTAATCGAAGCAAACCTAACTTGGTTTTGATTACGTTTGTTTCAGTTTTCATTGCTGACAGTTTTAGGGGTTAATAATTTAGTTTTTTCTTTAAAGTTAATCCCTAACTGTCAGATTAAGTTGGAACTATTTCACATTAGCAATACTACTCTTTTGATTACGCTTTAGAACCATACCTAAAGCCATCAAGATTGTAATTACCACCGCCTGAAATACCAATAGTTCTCCCAACTTACCTACATCCTCTAATATTAAATAGCTGAATCTATTTGATTCTTCTTTCAAGCTGATTAGGTCAGTAAATCCAGGTATAGATTCTATATAGGAAACCGAAGTATCTACTATCTGTTTTATCTTGAAATACTCATAAACCAAAGTAAAGCATAGCAGGATTAATCCAATAACCCTTAATTTGATAATAGTTGTTCTCATCTTCTTCATTCTACTGATTTGTTCGTGTATCTTCTTGCTTGTCCTGATTATATTGCTTTACCCAGTCATGAACATTGAACACTGCATTGCCATTTGAATCTACGGTATGTTTTATTTTAATAGTGGTCGATGATTTGGTATCTTTTTCTCGTCCGGATTTCAATGTGCCAATTGTAAAACTGCCTGACCCATTACTGCCATTAGCTACTTTCAGACTGACCGCCTTTTTTGTGTCACCTCCACTCATAACGGTTGTAAAAGTCATTTCTTCATCATTAACCGAAATATTGACCTCAAACTTTGAACCTTCAATCTCACCAGTCAACTTTGAGCCATCTTCGGTATTCGATCCCCTGAAGTTCATAACCAAAGTCATCAATATCTCCGAAAAGGAACAAATCAAAAAATTCTTCAACCATTGAATCACGTGTCTCTGTCATTTGGGTGTCCCCCATTGATCCATCTGATGTCTCAACAGTTGTTCGTGCTTTATTATAGGTACTGCCTCCCTCTGGTGAATTAGCAAAATTCTTATTATATATATTATTGTCTTGATAGATGCCACGTTGCTGAGTTACTATTGTTCTTCCTTTTTCAAATGGTGTAAACATTGCTGCTTGAAATCTAACCTTCTCAAGTCCTTCTAGCTCAATGTGAGTTGTTACATGATTCTCACTAAACGCATACGGACTATTATAATAATAATCTTCAGCCAACGGGTCAACATTAAAAAACCTGCCGATATCCGGCTGATGGTTTCTCCATTTAAATGAGACCCAATTCAACCCAAGATCATCAATATGCTCCTGTCCCTGGAACTTGAACTTATTCTCCAGTGCTGTACTGCGTTTATACGAGTTATAGGTTAGGCCAAAGGGGTAATAATCATCCCCCGCCCGGGGCGGGGCAGGAGAATGTATGTTTACGTTACTCATGTCTTCGTTGCTTTTCCACCCTCCTTACGCTATGCTAAACCTGTCTGCCGAACAGGCAGGCGAGGACGAGTGAGGGGCTTTGATTCTTTTTTACTTATATTCTGGTCTATTACTTCTTACCTGAAACACAAATAAATTTGCTGAGTTTGTACTTCTCTAGTTCTTTGAGTTCGCGTGCAATTTTATTCTCCCAAAATAATTGTTGTTTAATATCTGTACCAAATAAAGTTTCCTTGTCATAATTATCGCTTTGTAAGTTAAATTCAGACTCTGCCAAATTTATAATTTCTTGGAAACGGGTCTCACTTAATATCCCATCTAATTCGTAAACTCGCTTTCTTAACTTCCTAATTGTGAGTTCCATAATATCAAAGTGCAATTGCTCATGTTGTAGGAGTATATCATTTTTATCCAAACACCATGAATCTTTAGGTATAAAAATAGCCACGATTTTATAACACCATCCCCAATTCTCTTCATTAAAATATGTCTCTGAATACATAAAAGATATACTCGATGCTGCTTTTGCTGTTGAATTAGCATCTGTTGTAATAATAGTATCCATTTTACCTTGAAAATCTGACCATTCTAGCTGTTGGTTGTCAGACCAGATCAAAGTGTCACTTCTTGATTGAGAATATGTGTATTCTGTATTGGACACTATAAATAGCAAGGAGAAAACTAATCGAAGAATCATCTTTTCCAAATTTCTATATTGTATCCTGGTTCAATGCTGTAAATTGTCCCGCCAATTTCTATGCGTGATGGATCAATTCCCATTTCAATTAAAAGATCCCTTACAGCCGTAGCTCTATTTTTTACAACTTGATCAAAATTAGTGCCATTAATCCTAGCATTTTTAGAAGATGGTTTAAGATTTGAAACACCATGTATAATGATAATCATGCGATCATTTGCTTGCATAGAGGTATAAATATTTACCAAATTACGTCTAACGTAAGCACGATTCCTGAAACGTGAAGTACCTCCATGAAATAAATTACTACCTGTTGCTTGAACAATATCTCCTGGCTTAAGGCTAGCTTGGGGGGCTTTTTCTATAGGAGGTCTTGCTATAATATTATTCGGTACTTCAGGAATATCAACCTTTGCTGGATTAAAATCTGGTTGACTAATACTAAGCTTGCCTAAATCACCAAACCCTGTAGCTTTTTGTGGAGAAACGGCTAATAGTGGCTCTTGTTGGGTTTTACTACCTGGGGGCGGAGTAGATTCTGATCCTCTATTTCTACCAGATTTACTTTTTCGAGGTTTTCTGCCAATATGAACAAGTACTTTCTTCCCATTAACAGATTTAACAATAAATCTCTTTCTAGGATTAAATAACCTTGTAAAGAAGTTTTTAATAGGACCCAATCCATCTGGATCACCAAACAATATTGGATTGTCATAAGCAAATGAGTAAGGTGATATCCCAGAAAAAATATCTGCCAATGGGTCAACCCCTGTAAATCTTCCCAGAGCAGGATCATAGGGTCTAAACAATGTCATGTTAAGGTTTAGCCCTAAATCTCTAACATTTTCAACACCATTATATAAGAACTTTTGCGGGGTTTCCGAAGGCCGTTGATACGAGTTAAAAGCTAGCCCAAAGGGATAGTAATCATCCCCCGCCCGGGGCGGGGCAGGCATCTGCACTATCCTGCACCTGCGGTGGGTGATCTTTAAATCATCCCACGCCTGTGGCGTGGCAGGAAAATGTACGTTTACGTTGCTCATGTCTTCGTTGCTCACATAAATATACAAATATCCTTTCTGATTAATAAGTATATCCGCAATGGCTAGCTGCTCGAAACTGCCTGATGCAGCCGTGCTGATGGCCCGGAAGCCTGAAGAAAGGTAGGTGAATTGGTTGTCGAACAGGATGTAATTCAGGTACGCGGCCGGGGCGCCATTATTGGGTGAACCCGCCAATAATCCGAATCAGCCCCCTAAATAGTCGGACATAATTATAGTTAGAAATCTGTAA
>JALSJF010000015.1 GCA_026989505.1 Cyclobacteriaceae bacterium | reverse complement strand
AACCCAAATTTAAGCATAACCCAAATTTGGGGCTATTGCATTTTGCATTCATCGGGGTTAACCTCCGCTGAGCCGGAGTCTAAGGACCTGATGTAATTAAATGATAAACAAATGTTTACATTTAATTTACGTCATTATTCACGAAATTCGTGAATAATCCGGGTTAAATTGTTTACGGGACTCATCCCCACCATAAACAAAAAACTTTTCGATTTGATAATTGGTGGCAATTTTTTCAAAATAGTCAAGCCCTTTAAAAAATGTTGACCTTATTGTTTATAATTACCCCACTATTGTACTCATCTATAAAACCTTTTGGATCCAATTGAGCGAACTCCCGGTTGTCTGGGCTTGCTAATGCTACATAATTATATTCTTTGAATATTTTTTTACATAATGTGGTTTTTCCAGATTGTCTGGGGCCGGTAATTGCCATCACCGGAAACTTTAAGACCATATCTCTGTTGATCTTGCTATCATAGTACAAATTGGGAATACAACTCCCAATTTGTACTATATTTTGTAGATCAAGTATATTGGGAACCTTATACCATTTTAATTTTGAGATGTCGTAAAAATTAGATTGAATTATTTTTTGCAATATCAAGGCAAAATAATTTAGCATAGCTGGGTTATGGTAAATTATTTTAACGCGGAGAGTGTGAAAAAGAAGCAGTTCTAATACGGCATTTCAAGGTTAATATGGTATAATTCCTGATTTACCAACAATCACCTATTTTTTTCTCATTTAGCATAATACTCCTTAATTACCGCCTCTACCGGCTTGTTCTGGGGGGTATAACCTAAGTGCCCATCTCCTCCCCGTTCATTATAGTTATGAAACCATTTCCAGGCAAATCCTCCGGCAAACCAGGGCTGCGGCCAAAACTCGTTATACAAGGCCCGGTAAGCCACCGTTTGATTTTCAAGCGATACACCCGGTTTCGTAGAGGATTCCCAGGGTTTACTGGCATTTTTTACCGTACTTCGGTAGCCATACTCGGTAAAGAGTACCGGTTTACCAACCGATTCAGCAACCGAACGCATCTCGTTCAACCAAGGCTGCCAGCTCTTTTGCAGATCAGCAAGTGAAGGATGGTCTTTATCCGACAGCGGGAAATAGGCATTGATGCCAATATAATCCAGCTCCTGCCAGAAAGGCACCGTTTTATACTCATCCCAATTGGCGGCATAAGTAAGCTTGCCGGTATAAATATTCTTCACCTTTATTATCAGTTGCTGCCAAAACTCCGGGTCGCTATCAATATATTTATGCCATTCGGTACCGAGGCAATACATATCTGCTTTGGCCTTCTGCGCTACTTCCGCAAAATGCAGCACAAATCCTGCAAAAGACTCATTAAATGCCATTTTGCCACTATCCGGTGGAATATAATGGCCCGTATATTTGCCATGGCGAAACCAAACCTGGGGTTTAATCATAACTTTTAGGCCATTATCTTTGGCAAGCTTAGTCGTGGCCAGCAACCCTTCATCCGTTTCTCCCCACCATTGCCATTGGGTATTATAATGAACTACATGCTCCTTTTCTCTCACAAATCCATAGGGCATGAGGCTTACCCAGGTGGCCCCGATAGCTTGTATGGGTAGCATATCCTTTTCAGCAACCTTTTCATCAGCAGCTACAAAACTAATGCCGGCAATTTTACGGGCTGCCGGATACTCCTTATCTCCGGTAGTTTGCCGGCAACTGCTAAAAAGTAGCGAAGCCCCGGTTATAACCGTCATCAGACGGATCAAGTACCGATACTTCGTGGTAGCAGCAGAGTCATATCCTTTCTTCATTTAGTTTTAAATGTAAGGATAAAAACCATATTCATCTTACCCGGAAACTGATAACGCACATTTTTTTGGTAAATTGCTAAAAAGTATTTCCTCCTGAAAAACAAACTTGCCTGAAGTGAAAAATCACTTGCCTTGTTAACCAAACCAAGATAATGAAAAAAATATTTGTTCTGGCCCTGTTCATGTTCGCCTTTTATACCGGCAAATCGCAGGTTTTAATTTCCCTCTTGCTTGGTGACAAGTTAAACACCGGGAATATAGAATTTGGGCTTGATATCGGTTATAATTTCTCACAGCTCTCGAATTTTGAAAGTAACCGGATGCTAAGAAAACTTAACATCGGTTTCTACTTTGATTTCCTGCTCAAAAACCAGTGGTATATCAACACCGGTGTATTGGTTAAATCGCAAGTTGGACTAAGTAACCTGAATGAGAATGATGTACTCATTCTTAACCCGGATATAACGTACAACACCGATGGTACATATTATCAGCAGATAGCCTATTTTCATGTACCGGTAGCGGTAAAGTACCGCTTTAAAAACTATCTTTATGCAAGTCTGGGGCCGCAGTTTGCTTTGCGCACAAAAGGCACCCTGGTTTATGAGGAAGAAGCTAAACTTACGTCCACCCAAATCAAATACGATAACCGGGATTTATTCACCCGCCTGGAAGTAGCCGGCATCGCCACCTTCGGTTATACGCTGCGCCAGGGCGAGGGCATGAGTATCGGCCTCAAATATTTCTATGGACTCACCAATATTTTTAAGGATAATTATTATGCTTCACGCAACAGCAGTGCCTACGTATATGTACTTATACCTATCGGTAAGGTGAAGGTAAAAAAAGAGCCGGTAGGGCAATTACCGTAAAAAAAACGGTAATTGAATGAAAGCATAAATGAGGCCCGGGCCAGCCTTACGGCACAAAGTTGTACAATTAAAACAGCTTGAAGATATCATTCCCTATCACAAATGCCATCAGGGCCAGCAGGAAGATCATGCCGGCTTTTTGTGCTATTTCCAGGAACTTATCGCCCGGGGCACGGCCGGAAACAATCTCATAGGTCAGGAACATCACATGGCCACCATCGAGTGCCGGGATAGGCAGGAAGTTCATAAAGGCCAGAATCATTGATAACAAGCCGGTCAGGTTCCAGAACCGCTCCCAGTTCCAGGTACCACCAAACACCTGGGCAATACCAATGGGGCCCATCATCGATTTGGTAGGGTCTATCTTGCCGGAAATCATTTTTCCAAGGCCCTTGATGTTTATCCACACGGCAGCAAAAGCCCGCTCGGTGCCCTTGCCCAGCGCCTGGCCAAAACTGTACTGCTCAAATGATGATTGCAACAACGGCACCGGCATAAAGCCAATAATGCCGTCTTCCGGCACCGTGCCTTGCAGCACCACGGTCTTGCCGTCACGCTCTACCTCCAGCTCAAACGGTTCATTGATATTGCGCAGTTTTTCTGCCTCAAACTGATCAAAGTAGGGCACCGGCACCCCATTCAGCGCTAAAATCTTATCGCCTTCCTGCAGGCCTATCTTCTCGGCCTCACTGCCTTTGCTTACCTGCCCTACCACGAAAGGCAGCCGCGGCTCAATAAACAAGCCGGCATTTTTCTTGTCCGAAAGTTTTTCAATCAAATCATCGGGAATGGCTATTTTTATTTCTTCATTACCCCGGAGCACATTATAATAAACCCCGGTACCCAGTAAGGTGGCACCTCCGGTTAAATCACTAAACCGCGCTACCGGCCGGTCGTTCACCCCGATAATTTTATCCCCGGTTTGTAAACCTATTTCCCGGGCTATCTCATGGGCTACAATACCGTATTTGTTTACCTCCTCCAGGGTGTAAAACTTCTCCCCATAACTGTAAACCAGGGCCACAAAGATGACAATGCCGGTAATCACATTCACAAAAATCCCGCCCATCATCACAATCAGGCGCTGCCAGGCCGGCTTTGAGCGAAACTCATACGCCTTGGGGGGCTGTTTCATGGCCTCCTTGTCCATTGATTCATCAATCATACCGGAAATCTTCACAAACCCGCCCAACGGTATAGCCCCTATCGAATATTCGGTGTCGCCATATTTAAACCCGAATATCTTCGGAGGAAAGCCAATGGAATACTTCTCCACCCGCATGCCAAATACCTTGGCGGCAATCAGGTGCCCCAACTCATGCAACCCTACTAATATCGATAAGCTCAGAATAATCTGAGCCGCCATAATAATTCCTTCCATCAACGAATATATTCTAATGTTCTAATTCTTGTTTCTTTGTCTGTCTCAACAAAATCCTGATAATCCGGCCTGGCAATCAACGGTATTTTGTCAAGACTGGCGGCAATGGCTTCCGACATTGCCAAAAATCCTATTTTATCCTGTAAAAACGCCTCCACCACTACCTCATTGGCCGCATTTAATACACAGGGCATGTTGCCTCCCTTTTCGAGCGAGGCAAAGGCCAGGCGTAAGTTGGCAAAAGTTTCCAGGTCCGGTTGTTCAAACGTTAAAGACGGATAATCGGCAAAGTTAAACCTTGGGAAGTTGGTTTTCAACCTTTGCGGGTAACTTAATGCAAATTGAATGGGCAATTTCATGTCCGGCAGGCCCATCTGGGCCTTTATCGAGCCGTCTTCAAACTGTACCAGCGAGTGAATAATCGACTGCGGGTGAACGATAACTTCAATCTGGTCGTTTCTCACCCCGAACAGCCACTTGGCCTCTATCACCTCTAACCCCTTGTTCATCAAGGTGGCCGAATCGATGGTGATTTTGGCGCCCATCTCCCAGTTGGGGTGCTTGAGCGCCTGCTCTTTGGTAATCCGGCCCAGTTCGTCCCGGGTTTTGCCCCGGAACGGCCCTCCGGAGGCCGTTAGGATGATCTTTTCGATGGGGTTGTGAAATTCGCCCGCCAGGCACTGAAAAATTGCCGAATGTTCCGAATCTACCGGATAGATATTCACCCCTTTTTCCCGGGCCAGGTTGGTTACCAGTTCGCCCGCCACCACCAGGGTTTCTTTGTTGGCCAGGGCAATATTTTTCCCCGCTTCTATGGCCTTAATGGTAGGCCGCAGCCCGGCATACCCCACCAGCGCCACCAGCACTATGTCCAGCACCTCCATCTGCACCACCGAGGCCAGGGCGTCATCTCCGCTATACACCTTGATGCCCAGCGGGTCTAAGGCCGCAAAAACTTTAGCATAGCTGCCATTATTGCCAATTACCACCACATTGGGCTTAAACGCAACCGCTTGTTCAATCAGTAAGTGGGCCTGGTTGCCGGCCGACAGCACCTCCACGGTAAAATGTTCCGGGTTGGCGGCCACTACCGCCAGCGCCTGCTTCCCTATTGACCCTGTAGAACCCAGGATAGCTATTGCCTTCTTCCCTGCTTCCATGCTTATACGCTACGTAGTTTTTCCAGTTCCCCGGCTATTTTACGGTCGTTGGCGAGGCGCGGCACCTTGTTCTGCCCACCCAGTTTGCCAATCGACTTCATATAGGTAACAAAGGCCTGGCCCGGCAACGGTACAATGCTTAAGGTTTTCAAAATATTTCCGGAAATCAAATCGAGATAATATGAATTGAGTGATTGCAGGTGCAAATCTAACTGTTTTTCAAATGCCGGCAAATCATTTGGCGGATTACGGAACTCCACAAACCATTCATGGTACGGCAAGCCCTCCTGCGGGGTTACCTGCGGGGCCACCGTAAACTCCACCAACTCCACTTCGGGAAACTGCTCTACTGTCATCTGCATGGCCTTTTCCACCTCCTCACCAATCACATGTTCGCCAAAAGCTGAGATAAAATGTTTGATGCGGCCGGTTACCAGCACCTTATGCGGAAAGAGCGAAGTAAACTTCACCGTATCGCCCAGGTTATAGCCCCACAGGCCGGCATTGCTGTTGATGATGACAACATAGTTTACCCCGGTTTCAACTTCATACAAAGCCAACCGTGGCGGATTATCATCAAAAAATTTATCGGCAGGGATAAACTCGAAAAAAATGCCGCTGTTGGCCATCATCAGCAAGGACTCATCCTCCTGTGAATCCTGGTAGGCAATAAACCCTTCGGAGGCGGGATAGGTTTCTATGGAAGGGATTTCTTTGCCGATGGACTCAAACAATTTTTTCCGGTAGGGTTGGAAGTTGACCCCGCCATAAACAAACATCGAGAAGTTAGGGAATACATCTTTCACAGGTTTGCCCGTGCGCTCAATGATGCGGTCGAAATACATTTGCACCCAGGGTGGGATGCCCGAGATCAGGGTCATATCCTGGCCGAGGGTTTCCTCAATAATTTTTTCCAGCTTGGCCTCCCAGTCTTCGATGCAATTCGTTGCATAACTGGGCATCTGGTTAGTACGCAAATAGCCCGGCACATGGTGGTTGACAATCCCCGAAAGCCGGCCGGTGTTAATACCGCCTGTCTGTTCCAGCACCGGGCTGCCCGACAGAAAGATCAACTTACCATCCAAAAACTTCGACTGGCCCGTTTCATGTACATAGCTGAGCAGGGCATTGCGGGCGCTGTTAATATGGTTGGGTACCGAATCGTTGGTAATAGGAATATATTTGGTGCCCGAGGTGGTACCGGAAGTCTTGGCAAAGTAAGCCGGCTTGCCCCGCCAAAGCACGTCTGGCTGCCCGGCCATTATCCGCTCAACATAA
>JALSJF010000014.1 GCA_026989505.1 Cyclobacteriaceae bacterium | reverse complement strand
GGTTATTCAGGGAGGCAATTACCACATAAAAGCCGGCAGGCAACTCATCGGGGGCGGTGCCGATTATAGCGGTGGTTACTTGTTCTGTGAGTACGGGCGTTATGGGGGTTGGCGCCAGCCGAGGGGCAGGCGCAGAGGCCTCACGGTAATTCTTTTTAGCCTTGGGAGGCTTTTCTTTTTTCCCGAAAACCAGGTTTAATCCCACGCGGGCATCAACCAGGCGGGTATCGGCATACCGGGCCAGGGCTACCACATTTTCGGTAACAAAATATAATTGCACAGGCCCCAGTGTAAGGGCCGTGCCAACACCAAAGTTGTTAAAAGATTTATTCCGGTAAGAAGCATTTATTCCGAGGGTCCAGATACGGCCCAATTGCAGGTTGTAAGAAACACCCACAGCCGGCTTGAAATTGCCTTTGAGCACATCGCCATAAACCATGAGGCCAAACGTGTGGTGCTTGCCCAGGCTATAAGAGCCTCCGGCATAAAATTTGGGCGACAAGCGGGTTTTATAGCCCAGGCCGTCAACGGTATCTGCTGTAAACAAATTACGCAATGAATCCAGTTCCTGATTTAGCAGGTTGGTTTGTTGATTATTATTTTGAATGGCATCAATAATGTTTACCCCCGTATAGGTATAGTTAACTTCGGAAAATTGAAACTGCCGGGTATTATTTTTCCAATATATGCCGCCAAGGTCATTCACCGCTAATGAAACCTGCAGTTTTTCGGTTAGCTGGTAATGTGCGCCAATGTCAACGGCAAACCCCGTATTATTAAAAGCCGTGGCTGCTTTAAAAATATTGCCGGAACCATCAAGTAAATCAAGGCCGGTAGTATTCATGTTGAATGCAGGTACATAGAGGTTTAACGAATCGGTGGTGGTGCGCAGGGCAGCGCTCATCTTGTTCATATTTATACTGGCAATACCCGAAAGGAACTTGGCCCGGATACCAACCGAGAGCTTATCGGTAATATTGCGGCCATAGCCGAGGGCAATTTCATGAAATACCTGGGCCCGGATGCCGAGGTTGTCGAAGGCCATCACCTTGCCCACATATTCCCCGTTGCCGGCTGCCAGTAGTTCAACCAGGGTTTTAGGATAGGTAATCCCGCCCTCAAGCCTTTCGTTCAACGACAGGGAAAAGAAATTTTTCTGCAACATCAGCCCGAGGTAAAACAGTTGTACATTAGAAAATGTTTCTATCCGGTTGGTTTCATCAAGATAAGTAGTGAGCTTTTGCGGGTCGAAATGCAGGGAGTCTTCGGCTGTGCGGGTAAAAGCCCGGTTAAGGCTCAGTTGGCCACCATTGACCGAGACATAGGTAGAAGACAAAACGGGGATACCAATAGAAACTTTATAATCAGGGAAAAGGCCGGCATTCAGGTTGTTGGCTTGCGGCACCTGGCCGTTTAACTGGTACAGGGTAAGCTGGCCCTGCGACCTGGCGGACAGGGAAAAAACAAAAAGCACGATTATGATAAAAGAAAACCTCTTCATTTAAAAAGAAATAGCGGTTTGAATGAACAGGCTTATTTTCACTTTGTCGGAAGACCTTATGTTTACCACTTCAGTGCCGTTTATGCCGGTAAAAAGGGTAGAACGTAATTTTATTTTTTTTGCGGCCTGTAAAACGTTTAGTTGATTTTCATCCAGCAACAATTCTTCATAAACCTCTGTTGGTTCTACCACAAAGCCGGCTGCATCTAAGGTGCCTGAGTTGAGAATATTGCTGTCGTCAAACAGTGTATCCAGGGGAATGTTGTTGGCGTCCAGGAAAATCAATGAAACCCCTACGCTTAAGGGCAGGCCGTTAACGGTGCGTACGATAAGCTTGGTTTTCTTAAGTTGGTCAAGGCCGGAACCGTCAAAATCAAAATCCATCTCACTGTCGAAACCCGATACGGTGCCGCTTAGGGGTAATTTAATAGCATAAGAAGCAATGACCCGGCTCGTATCCAGCACAAATTGCTGCGTTGTGCCCTGAGGCTCTACCGAGCCGTTAAACTCGTACACCAACTCGTTGGGCAGGAAAGCGATAATGTCGGTAATATTCGAATTGTCTTTATTAATTTGAATAGAGGTTTCCACAAAGGAGCCAACCTGCGTGATGTCGGGGTTGTTTATGGGGATAGTATTGTTCACTACGGGGCCGGTGAACGCCAGCGAGTCGCCATTGTTGTTAAGGGCAATCAGAGTACTCAAGCTGGCCACGGCCGGCAACCCGAAACTACTTTTAAAGTTCAGGTCAATTTGTGGGTTAGCCAAATAAAAGTTTACGGCATTTACATTTTCCAGCAAGCCAATAAGTACCGATTCCCTGGGCGTATTGAAAGAGCGCTGGCTGAACCGGCCATAGACAATGCTGAATTTGGGATTGGTAACAAGCAGGCTGACATTTACCGTGTTGGCAGCAGAAACAGGCTGCCCTTCGTAATTGATGGTTAACCGGACCTCAAAATGAAAATTATTGGTGGTGGTGTTGTTCTTGGTAAAATCGATAAAAGCACCCGTCAGGTCAATATTCTCCTGAAAAGACTGGCCCGGGTTAGCGGGGTCGTAAGTCCAGCTATAGGCCCTGCTGAAGGTGGTACCATTTAGCGTAATGGGGTTAAATATTATTTCCAGTTGCCCGCTGGCCGGAAAATCCCCGCTAATTCCAACATTAAGCAAACCGCTTTTTACCACCATAGAATCCAGTTCATCTGCCCCTCCCGTTGTCAGCACGAAGTCAAAAACCGATGATTTGGATAAGGTCAGCGCTACCGGTAATCCTGCGGCTTCCACAGCATCAAAACGTAAGGAGGCATTATAACTTTGGTCGGGAACGCTAATCATGTTTTCGGCAATGTCGGAAGCCACATCGGGCCCGCGGTATTCAATAACAATCACCTTATTCTGGTCTTCGGTAATCGTAACCTCAGTAGCCAGGGCATCCATATATTCCCCCAGGCCAAACTCACCGCTAAGAACGGGCAACCCCCACTCAGGCGCCCAATAGGGAGCACCTATTTTATCAAGATCGTTCTTTATTGAGGTTACACAAGCCGTGAAAAGGACAACCGGTAATATAAAAAATCTTGCCCAGCGCATTTAAAATATTGATGTTGGATTTATTAATGCTTATTATTACAAAATTGTAACCCGGATTCTTTAGCTCCCGTCAAAATTCACCTTGGTTAAATTCAATTTAAAAGTAAGCCAAATTATGTTAATAACGAAACTGCCGCTATACAGCCTGCTTGTTTTTTTGACCTTTACTACCCTGGCCCAGGAAATGGGGTTTGAGGAATATAACCCCCCTTCTACGCTCAAGGTGCCGGAACATCCGGTAACCCGGGCTAAGTACCCGTTTATTGATGTGCACAACCACCAGTTTTCTATGCCAACCCAAAACCTGGCCGACCTGGTAGCCGAAATGGACAAGCTAAATATGGCCGTTATGGTAAACCTGAGCGGCCGCGGACGGGGCAGTGACGAGCACCTGCAGCAGGCCTTGCAAAATGTGCAACAACATTACCCCAACCGGTTTATTGTCTTTACCAATATTAACCTCCGCACCATTGATGAGCCGGGCTGGACGGAGCGAACCGTGGCCCAAATCCGGCACGATGTAGCCCTGGGCGCCAATGGCCTCAAAATTTATAAAAGCCAGGGGATGGACAACAAAGACGCCCGGGGCCACCGGATAAAAATAGATGACCCCCGTATTGGCCCGGTGTGGGAGGTCTGTGGTGAACTGGGGATCCCGGTACTCATCCACGCAGCCGACCCCAAATCGTTTTGGCAGCCCATGGATGCCAATAACGAGCGCTGGCTGGAGCTGAAAACCCATCCGCGCAGAAAAAGGGACGACACCCACCCCGCACCCTGGCAAACAATTATTAACGAACAGCATAATGTATTTCGCCAACATCCGCGCACTACGTTTATTAATGCCCACCTGGGATGGTATGCCAATGACCTGGCCACCCTGGGGCAACTTATGGAGGAGTTTCCCAATATGTATGCCGAAATTGGCGCGGTGATTGCCGAGCTGGGCCGGCAGCCGCGCTTTGCCAAAGAATTTTTAACCAAGTATCAGGACCGGGTGATGTTTGGCAAAGACGCCTGGCACCCGGAAGAATACTACACCTACTTCCGGGTACTGGAAACAGCCGATGAGTATTTCCCTTACTACAAAAAATACCATGCTTACTGGAAGATGTATGGGTTGGAACTGAGCGATGAGGTTTTGCGCAAAATATACTATAAGAATGCCTTACAAGTTATCCCGAATATTGATAAATCATTATTTCCTGCAGACTGATGAACATTGACCTTACGAACAAACATATTCTGGTTACCGGTGCCTCACGGGGCATTGGTAAAGCCATTACAGCCCAATTGTTAAACTCGGGGGCCACAGTGGCCGCCCACTATAACAACACCCCGGTGGCCATAGCCGGCCTTACACCCGCGGCAGCAAAACGGCTGACCTCTCTCAGGGCAAACCTTGCCGAGGTGAGCGAAACGGCAAACTTATTTAAGGAAGCGGTTGCCGCCCTTGGCCATGTCGATGTAATTATTAACAATGCCGGCCTGGCGCTGAAAAGCGAGGTTGAAGAGCCCCTGGCGGAGTTTGCCCGCAAGTGGCAAACCACGATGGCGGTTAACTTGCAGGCGGTAGGGGTGCTGTGCAAACAAGCCGTATTACATTTTATCAACCGGGGTGGAGGGATTATTATCAATATTTCCTCGCGGGCGGCCTTCCGGGGTGATACGGCAGAGTACCTGGCGTATGCCGCCTCCAAAGGCGGGGTGGTAGCCCTCACCCGCTCGCTGGCCCGGGCTTACGGCAAGCAAGGCATTGTGGCCTTTAACATAGCCCCCGGGTTTGTGAAAACCGATATGGCCGATGAGTTTATTGAAGAATATGGCGAAGGGTTTATCAAGGATGATATTGCCCTGGCCGAAGTAACCCAACCCCAAGATTTGGCCCCGCTGGTTACCCTGCTGGCTTCGGGCCTGGCCAACCATGCCACAGGGGGTACGTTTGATGTTAATGCCGGAAGTTATGTGCATTAGCTTCGGCTACACTTAGCAGATTGATGGACAAAGCAGAGAAAAAACGATGTGAATGGTGCGTAAACACCTTTGCCGAATATATCCGCTACCACGATGAAGAGTGGGGTGTGCCGGTGCATGACGACCGCAAACATTTCGAGTTTTTGATCCTGGAAGGGGCGCAGGCCGGCCTCAGTTGGGCCACCATTATAAAGCGCAGGGAGGGTTATAAAAACGCCTTTGCCCATTTCAACCCCGGGGAAGTGGCCCAATACACCCCCGAAAAAATTGCCACCCTCCTGCAGGATGCGGGGATAATCCGTAACCGGCTAAAGGTGCAGGCTGCGGTAACCAATGCCCAAAAATTTCTGGATGTGCAGGCAGAATTCGGCTCTTTTGACCACTACATCTGGCAATTTGTGGGCGGCAGGCAAAAAATCAATGCCTGGCAACATCTTAAAGAAGTTCCGGCCACCTCAGCAGAATCTGATGCCTTAAGTAAGGATTTAAAGCAGCGGGGCTTTAAATTTGTCGGCAGCACGATAATGTATGCCCACATGCAGGCCTGTGGTTTGGTCAATGACCACACTACCAGCTGTTTCCGGTATCATGAAGTAATGTCAGAAAAATGAGAAAGACGTTGTTAATCATCCCCTTAGTGGTAGCGGCTATGGCTTGCAATAAAGGCAATACCGGTACCGAACAATGTATTGATGAAAGTAAAATTAACCCCGATGCACTGTGTACCATGGAATACCAGCCGGTATGCGGCTGTGACGGGAAAACCTATGCCAACGAATGCAACGCCATTAATGCCGGCCTTCTTAGCTGGACCGATGGCGAATGTAAATAAGTAACCCCGGAGGTAAAGCAAGAGGTGCCCTCACCGCCTGGGCAAGAACACCTCCCGGCCAATGTTTACCGGAACACAAAGCCATTGGGGGCTACTCCGGCAGCAAAGCTGTCGAGCAAAGTGCTGCCCTCATAGCGCAGTACGGTACCATTGCCCTGGAAACCATTATGGTTACCCACGTAAATAACCCCGGTCTTAGGGTCTATGCCCAGGCCATAAAGGTTCGGGGCGGTAATTAAGGCAGAGGCAGCGTCTTCGGTGGCGTCAATCGATACCATTTTCACTTCGGCATCACCACCAAAAGGGGCCGCCAAGTAATACAGCTGGTCTCCGGCCCCATTTATCACCAGGCTTTTAGCCGCAGAGCTGACCGGAAAGCTTTTGATTACAGTTTTGCTGTTTAAGTCAAGCTGCGACAAGGCCGCACCACTGAAATACGAACTGCTTAGTACCCACACCTTACCGTTTTTATCCTCAACAAAACCTACCGGAGCATCGGCCACATCTATTGCCCCGGTTATGGCATCGGTTTCGGCATCAATTATTTGCACAGTGGCCTCATAAGCGTTAGCGGCATATACATTGTTGTTATATGTAAACAACCCTTCGGTGCCGTTGCCGGTAGGAATGGTTTTGCTTACCGTAAAGGAAGTCAAATCGATTACGGCCACATACGAATCGGGCAGGTTGAAATTCTGATCGAAAGGGCCCCAGTTGGCAACATAGCCTTTACCATTGGCCACGGTCATATAGCGCGGAGTGCTTAGCC
>JALSJF010000013.1 GCA_026989505.1 Cyclobacteriaceae bacterium | reverse complement strand
ATTCAGCCGCTCATCGGTGAGGTAACCCTGGTCGATAAACACCGCCTGCCACTGCCCGCCCTGGGATTTATGGCAGGTTACGGCATAGGCATATTTAACCTGCAGGGCATTCAGGTAGGGGTCTGAGCGCAAAGCTTCGTTTAACTCCTTTTTATTGTCGATATCGGCATAATCAAGTAAGACCGCCTCGTAAAGCTGCCGGTTTTCTGCGGCAGTCAGGGCCGGGGCATGGGTATGCAGGCTCTCTAAAATAACCCTGGCCTCAAAAGGTTGGCCCGGGTCATCTACAAGCTGTAATTGCAGGGTAGCAAAGCGGAAGCCATAGAGCTCTTCCAACGAGACCACCTTGGTTACCTCCACAAAATCGCCATTGGCCAGGAAGCCTGATGGGGCGTCAGGGGGCACATAAAAATAATTATTACGTACAATCATCAGTAAATCCCCAACTTCAATCTCCTCGGCACGGAATAAAAGTTGCTGGCGGATATGCTTATTATACATTACCGCATCACGGTTGGCGCGGGTGATCACAATAGTCGCTTGCAGGCCATATTTATCGTAAGCGTAATGCAGGCCGTCAGCCAGCCGCTCACCACTCATCTTAAAGAAATCGGCCAACCCCCTGGTTTGCAAGCGGATGTCCTGGCTACCGGCCGTTAACAGTTGCCGCAGGTTGGTAGCATTCAACAGAATGCCCGACCCTTCATTTTGCCGCATGACTTCCGCAAGTTCGGCATAGAGTACCGGCTTACCGGTGGCTTCGTGTAAAAACTGCCGGTTGAGGGCGGCACTAAAGGTTTGCCCTACCGGGGGCAACTGGGCGGTATCGCCAATGAGCAAGAGCTTATTGCTGCTGTGGGCAAACACAAAAGCCAGCAGGTCTTGCAGTAAACCTTGTTCGCCAAAGCTGCCCTCGGCCGAGAGCATGGAAGCCTCATCTACCACGAAAACGGTTTTTTTATTGTAGTTTTTCAAGCGTTTAAACAGCAATTGCCCGGAACGCGGGTCGGCCGCCTGCTTGTAGATGATTTTATGGATGGTAAAGGCTGAACGACCGGTATAAAATGAAATCACTTTGGCCGCCCTGCCGGTAGGCGCCAGCAATAAAAATTTATAGTTAAACAAGGGTAAGGTCTGTACCAGGGCCGACACTACCGAGGTTTTGCCCGTGCCGGCATAGCCATGCAGCACCATCACCGGGAAATCCTGCTGGTCATCAATAAAGCTGTCGAACATATAAAACAAGTCTTTTTGTCCGGCTGTGGGGGCAAAAGGGAATTTTTGCTGCAATATGGCAGATGGCCTGGGCAAATCAGAGGGTAATCATGGTGGTAGAAGCTTTGGCAATAAGGGTTTCCCGGCCATCTTTTACCGAAAACACCTCCGCCTCGCAAAAATTAAGGCGTTTCCCCGGTTTTATTACCCGGCCTTTGGCAATCAGGGTATCACCATCCCCCTTACTAAAGTAACTTATCTTGATTTCACCGGTAACCACATGCTGCCGGCTATCGACCAGGGTATAGGCAGCAAAACCGGCCACAATATCGGCCACGGTGGCAATAACCCCACCATGCACAAAGCCATCTTGTTGAAAATGAATAGGCTGCACGGCCAGCTCACCGGCTGTAAAGCCGGCTTCAACGGTGTGTAACCTGAAGTCAAGGTGATGCATAAAGTTTTGCCGCTCCAGTTGCTGTGCCACACGCTGTTTAAATTGTATATTTTTAGGTTTCAATACCATAGCAATGTAATTTAGGGAAATCAATCTTGTGGCATCAAAAATGGTTTAAATTTCCTGCCCATGAAATCAACAAAAGATTTTTTTGGCCATAAAGTAAGGGTCAGGGCCTGCGGCCTATGCTACCGGGGCGAAGCGCTCTTGCTGGTAAAACATATTATTGACGGCCGCGTGTTATGGGCGCCTCCCGGAGGGGCGGTTGAGGCCGGGGAAACCATAGCCCAAACCCTGGTCAGGGAGTTTAAAGAAGAGACATCGCTAACGGTAAAACCGGGGCCCTTTCTCTTTTTAACCGAATACCTCCAGCAGCCCCTGCACGCAATTGAGCTGTTTTATAAGATCGAATCCTATACCGGTACAATAGCAGCCGGCCACGACCCGGAACTGCCGGACAGGCAGATTATCCTGGCGCTGGATTTTTTTGACCAAAAGAAACTGGCGCAAATCCCCGGCCAGCAACGGCACCACATGTTGAAAAGTTGTAATAATCCAATAGAACTTTTGGCGAAACGGGGACATTTAACCTAACCCGGAAAAATCAGTGGAATTTTTCGCCCGCAGGGCCCTGTTTACACAATAATTGAGTTGTTTAGGGCTATGTTTTACATATTAAAATTCATATACTTGCAAAAAATTAGCTTTTATGAAAACTACACGTATTTGGTCCACCGTATTCCTGGTTATTGCCCTGGGCCTGGGGTATTTCCTGGTTAACAGTATAAAAACCGCTATTGACGAAGAAAAGAAAATCAAGGAGTCGGAAGCTATTATTATTGAAAAACTTAAGCTTATCCGCGATGCCGAAAAAGCCTACCAGGCTGTTTACGGTGTTTATACCAACAACTGGGACACCCTGATTAATTTTATTGAGCACGGCCAGTTTCCTATTACCAAAAGAACGGAACATGTTATTGAACTGGCCTATGGTGCCGACAGTAGTGTAGTTACCATTGACACTATTGAAATTGTGCCGGTTAAGCAATATATCTTTGAAAAGAAACACAATGTTTATGCCGCTGCAGACGGTACTTTTGGCGAATATTTTGTGACGGACGGCCAGTACATTATTAAAGGGGCCAAGATTTACTCAATGGTTAACAATATAACCGGCAAAAAGGTAAACCAGGTTTCGAAAGAAACCGGCCGGGTGCATGATATTGTACCGAAGAAAGAAGGCAGCCCGCTGACCAAGGGTGAACTGCTGTTTATCCTCACGGAAGAACTGTACGACCCGAATACCAATATTGCCGAATTGCCGTACATTCCGTTTACCGACCCGCCCAGGAAATTTGAAATCTATGCTGAGCGCATTGAGCGGAACCGCCTGACCGTAAATGTGATTGAAGTACGGGATGTTGCCCCGATCAATCCTGCGCGTAGCGAAGAAAATGAGGCCAATAACAAAAAGCCTTTACGATTTGGTTCCAGGACAGAAGTTACTACAGCAGGAAATTGGGAATAGTTGAAGACAGCCAGCAAAGACTACAAACTCTTAAAGAAGATCAAGGATGAGAAGTTTGATGTAGATCAGCTTCATCATTATACCCTTAATCTTCTCGTTGGCAATCGTGATTTACAAGTTAGCATCGTTGATAACAGGGATAACCGCTGCCTCCTGGTTGAGGACTTCATCCTGGGCAATGTTGACTCTTACGGCAACCTGATTGCGGTTTACGAACACATCTTTGACAACCACCACCTGCTGAAAGCCGGTTTCTGGTCATCTGTAAAGGTTGGCATTAAGAATAATAAATTTGCCCTGGTTCCGGTTAGGCTATTCAGCAAGGATAAACTTTTTGATTACCTGAAGTTTAATTGCCGGGTAAACAAAGCCCACGATGAGTTGAAATATTTCCGGCACCTGAAAGCGGATGCTGTCAATTCTTTTGCCATCAACAAACGCCTTTATAATTGGCTGGAATCACTGTACCCCGACCGGGAGTTAGGGTATATCCATCAGTCGAGTTCATTAATCGAAGGGGTGCTGGCACAACTGCCCAACTATCCTGATGACAGTATTTTTATTTATGTTGACCGCTTTAAACTGCATATAATTACCTCCCGGGATAAAAAGCTGGAGTATTATAACCAGTTTTATATCAAGCAGTTTGCCGATTACATCAAATACATTATGACCGTGCTGAAAGGCCTTGACCGCGACCAGCGCACCGCCAATGTGGTTTTATGGGGCTATGTAGGCAAGCAATCGAAACACTACAACGAATTTGCCCGGTACATAAAGAATATATCTTTTGGCGACCGGCCTAAGTTTTTAAAGTTCGGCTACATGTTTGACGAATTGCAGGACCACCACTATTTTGATTTATACAATGTACATTTGTGTGAATAGCCCATGCCTGCCAAAGAAAGAATAGCCATATTCCCCGGATCGTTTGACCCCTACACCAAAGGGCACGAGGATATCGTGATGCGGGGGTTGCAAATTTTCGATAAGATTGTGATTGGCATTGGCTATAACTCGGCCAAACGCAACCGCTATTTTGATGTTGACCTGATGGTTAGCAAAATACGTGAGTTGCATAAAGGTGATAGCCGCATATCGGTAGAAACCTATAATGAACTGACAGCTATGTTTGCCAAAAAACACCGGGCCGATTACATCCTCAGAGGATTGCGCAACACTACCGATTTTGAGTATGAAAACAGTATTGCCCAGGTAAATATGCACCTTGCCGAACCTTTAGAGACTATCTTTCTGATCACATCGCCAAAATACGCCCATATCAGTTCTACCATTATCCGCGAGGTGCACCAGTATGGGGGCGATATCTCCAAGCTTATTCCTTATAAACTGGAGGTATAACCCCGGTTATCTTTTGGTCGTGGTAAAATAGGTTATCATGCCGGTAGCAAGCAGGAACTGGGCCGTAATATAGGTGAGCATAATCCAGAAGCGGGCTGCCGCAACCGGTTCGGAAAATTTATGCACGGCAATCAGGGCATCGGAGCCAATAAACAACATGGCCCCTACCAGCACATAGCTGGCCCCGGGCGCCTGCCGGAACAAGGCTGTAAAACCCATGGTAATGATCACCACAGTATATACCACCACGGGTAACTTCATGCCGCCCAACCCCGGCCACAACAACAATAACAAGAGGAGGCCGAACAAGAACAAAGAAAATCCGGTAGCATAGGTTATCAGCCGGGGTTTAAAACCCTGTGAAGAGCTACGGAAAATAATCATATACATTACATGCGCCAGCAGAAAGGCGAGCAAACCCAAGAGGAAATACCGGGGGTTCAACTCCACAAACATCAGCAATACATCCCCCAGCCAGGAGAATAATAAGGCCATGACCATGTAAAAGGCCAGCTTGTCCTTACGGCCGACCGAAAAGAAAAAATGAGCGGCCAGGGATGGCATCAGCAACGGCTTAACGGATAGAACCAGGTTACGCCAACCATAGATTTCGCCCAGCAGCTCCAGGGCAGCCACCGCAACAAATAAGAACAAAGTGAACATTCTAGGCTTCATCGGCAACAGGTTTGGGTGGTTTATAGAGCAAAAGAATATATAAAAAGGCAATTAAGGCAAAGAAGGCCCCTGAATTAAACGCCAGGGGGATTTTTTCTGCCTGATTATCAAACAAATAAGCCGAAAGCAGAGCCCCGATACCGATACCGATTTCCATGGCAATGTACATAGTGGCCATGGCACGGCCCCGGTGCAAGGGGTGGCTGAGGTCGATGGTCCAGGCAAAGATTGAGGGTGAGTTCATGCCGGCCGCGATGCCCAGCAATGCCCCGGCCGTAAAAAAATGTACCGGCCCGGTGGAGGTGCCGACAAACCACATGGCAAAAACCACGGCCAGGGTAGAAACCCGCAATACCGTGATGCGCCCGTACCTGTCGGACACTTTGCCGGCAAAGACCCGTACCAGGATGGAGGAAGCTGTAAAGCTGGCAAAAAACAGGCCTTTGTTCATAATGCCGAGGTGTACACTGAAATCGGGAATGATGGTGAGCACCACCCCAAAAGAATAGGCCGACAAGAGCATCACTACCGAGGGGCCCAGCACCCGTGGCTCAAAAACCTCGTTGAGGGGAATAACCAACAACGATGGGGTAAAAGGGCGTTTTACTGCTACGGTTTCGGTCATGCCGAGTAAAATAATAACCGACATGATAGCGAAAACGGAGGAGGTATAGAACATGGCATTTTGCGAGATAGCCGTGGCAATGATGCCGCCCACGGCCGGGCCGGCCGCAATACCGAGGCTGCCGAACACGCCCAGCATGCCCATGGCCTCGCCCCTGCGTTCTACCGGCACAATATCGGCTACGTAGGCAGAGGTGCCGGTAGGCTTAAAACCGGTAGAGAAGCCATGAAAAAAGCGGAGCAGCAGGAAGGCCGTCACCGAGCCGACAGCGGGGTAGATAAACCCCATGATAAAACATACCCCGGCCCCGATCACCATTACCGGGATACGGCCGATGGTATCGGCCAGGCGGCCGCTGAACGGCCGGCTGATAGCGGCACTTAAGGTAAACAACGAGATAATATACCCTTTATACTCCGCCCCGCCCAGGCCGGTAAGAAAATCCGGCAGTTCGGGGATCATCATATTGAAGCTCGAGAAAAACAAAAAGGAGCTCAGGCAAAGCAGCCAGAATTGCAGGGTGAAACCACCGGTCTTTTTCATCGGCAGGGGTGGTTAGGCACGGTGGGGGTCTCTCCGGGCTGCATCATGGCCTTAACTTTCTTTGCTCTCCTGCATCAGGTAAGCTTTGATGAAATCCATCAGGTCGCCATCCAGTACATTCTGCACATCGCTGCGTTCGGTGCCGGTACGGGCATCCTTCACCAGCTTATAGGGGTGTAGCACGTAATTTCTGATCTGCGAGCCAAAATCGATTCTCATTTTATTGCTTTCTACCTCATCGCGGGCCTCGTTACGCCTGGCAATTTCGAGCTGATAAAGCCTTGATTTAAGCATTTTCAGGGCTTTTTCTTTATTCTTTAGTTGTGACCGTTCTTCCTGGCACTCCACAATAATGCCGGGGGGCTCAATTTCGGGAGGGGTGTAGTGCAGGCGCACTGCTGTTTCCACCTTATTCACATTCTGGCCGCCCGCCCCGCCCGAGCGAAAGGTATCGAAGCGCACATAAGCCTGGTTGATATCGATGGTAATACTATCATCCACAACGGGGTAGGCATACACTGAGGCAAAAGAAGTATGGCGCCTGGCCCCGGAATCGAAAGGGGAGATACGCACCAGCCGGTGGACCCCTGTTTCGGCTTTCAGGTAACCATAGGCGAAGGGGCCGTCAAACTCCAGCGTAGCCGATTTAATGCCGGCCGTTTCGCCCGGCTGATAGTTTACTTTCTTCACCGTAAACCCCTGCTTCTCCCCCCACATGATATACATGCGCATCAGCATCTCGGCCCAATCCTGGCTTTCGGTGCCCCCGGCCCCGGGGTTAATCTCCAGCATAGCGCCAAGCTGGTCCTCCTCGTTGCTGAGCATCCGTTTAAATTCCAGGTCGGCCACCTTTTGTTGCAGGGAGAGGTACACCTGCTCTACTTCCTGCGCATCGCCTTCGCCCGCTTCCAGAAATTCGTGCAAGGTTTCCAGGTCGTCCAGGCCTTCCTGCACGGTGGCAAAGCTGTCTGTCCAGATTTTTTTCGACCTGATCTCCTGCAATAGGGCTTCAGCCTCTTTGGGATTCTCCCAGAAGCCGGGCTGAGCGGAGACCAGCTCTAACTCTGCTATTTCCTTGCTTTTGGTATCGTAGTCAAAGGTAGTCCCGCAAGGCAGCAATGCGGGCTTTTAGGGCTTTCAGTTGGTCGGTAGTCATAGGGAATTATCGTCAATTACTGCCGGCAAATGTCAGTAAACAAGCTATGATAAGCAACAAAAGAGACCAATATCGGCACAAAAACCTGCTGAGCGGGGTAACCCTCAGCGCACCCTGTAACCTTCCCCGGCAAGCAGTTCCTTCACCCTTTCCCTGAAATCCCCCTGGATGATAATCTCCCCCGCTTTGGCCGCTCCCCCTACCCCGCATTTGGATTTGAGCATTTTTCCCAGGGCCTTCAGGTCTGCGGCCGTACCGGTAAACCCGGTAACCAGGGTAACCTGCTTGCCACCCCGTTGTTTTTTATCGAGTGTTACCCGCAGGTTTTGCTGCCCGGGCGGTAACGTTTCCGGCCCTTCTTCGCCAGCATACTCATAGGCAAAATCATCGTGGGTAGAATAAACCACCCCGAGGCGGTCTTTCCAGTCATTTTGCGGTTTACGGGCCATGGCTCAATACTTCATCGATACCGTTAACACCGGCCGCTTGGCGTGATTAACCATATCTTCGGCAATGCTGCCGCGGATAATGCGGCTGAGGCCGGTGTGTGATGAGGTACCCATGACAATCATACCGGCATTTACCTCATCGGCAAAATGGCGGATACCATCTTCTTCAATCACATCGTTAAACACATGCACATCGTAACCTGCCAACTTATGTTTGGCGGCAAACTCGCGTAACATGGCCTTGGTAATCCGGTCAGGTTTAAAGTTATTGGGGGTATTTATCCACACCACATGGATTTTTGAGCCATAAGCATGTTGAATATCCTTAATGGCAGCCACCACGTTGTCTTCGTTATCACCCATTTCGGTGGCATAAACGATTGATTTAAACACGTCCTCATTTACCTTGTCTTTTACCGACAACACCGGACATTTGGCCCTACGCACCACTTTTTCAGCATTGGAGCCGATGAGTACTTCGCTCAGGCCACTGGCCCCCTTGGTGCCCATGACAATAAAATCCACCCCCTCTTCTTCCACGGCATCGTTGATATGGCCAAAGGGGCTGCCCAGCTTTATCAGTTGCGAAACCTGAATGCCCTGAAACGAACTCACTTCAAGCAGGCGGTGCATTTCTTCGTTGGCGCGGTTGATCGACTCATGCACCAGCATAGAATCGGCAAAAGAATCGAAGTTAGAGGGCCCGCCACTGGCATTAATGGTTTCGGCACTGGTTACTTCAATGGAGTGCAGAAAGACCAGTTCGGCCTTATATTTTAACGCCAGCAAACGGCCAAGTTCAGCCGCATTCTGGGCTTCGTCAGAAAAATCGGTAGGAATAAGAATTTTTTTCACAGTGTTTTTAGTTTGATTGCGGTCAAGATAGTAAAAAATATGTTAAATTGAAATGATTTTTTTGAACTGTTTTACCCCGCACCCTACAAGGTTATGGCCAGACCAAACAAAAGCATGAATAATAATGACGATAACGCCAGTTGCTTCAAATAGGGGTCTAAATCCTTATGATCTTCTACAACGGTTACCTTATAGCCATTATAGAGCAAAAAAGGCACTCCCAACAGCCAGACAAAGGCCCCCGCGGCAAAGGGCCGGTTAAGAACATACCCGGCTGCAGCCCCAATGGCGCTAAGGAGTAAAAACCAATGATACCCCACAGCCCTGGCCCGGCCAAAACGCACCGGAATGGTGTGTTTCCCGGCCCTGCTGTCGGCCTCCACATCACGCATATTGTTGATATTAAGTACCCCGGTGGCCAACGCCCCCATGGCATAGGCCGGCAGTAAAACAAGATAGTTTATTTGTTGGCTATACAAGAAATAAGTGCCCCCCACACCGAGGAAGCCAAAAAACACCAGCACGGCCAGATCGCCCAGGCCGGCATAGCCATACGGCTTACGGCCGGCTGTATAAGAATAGGCTGCGGCAATACTCAACACCCCAAAAGCCAGAAACCAATAAAACAAACGGCTGCCCAGCCCCACCGACACCGCCAGCAAGACAATACCGGTAATAAATGACAACACCCCGAAGACCAGCATACCGGCCTGCATGGCGGGCAAACTGATTACCCCGCTTTGCACGGCCCGTTGCGGGCCTACCCGGTGGCTGCTGTCGGCCCCGTTTACCGAATCCCCGTAGTCGTTGGCCAGGTTAGAGAGCACCTGCAAAAAAATAGTGGTGATGGCCGCCCAAACCAAGATTTTTACCTGAAAAAAACCGTTGGCTGCCGCCAAAAAACTACCCATACCAATACTGGCCAGGGCCAGGGGCAATGTACGCAGGCGTATCGCAGAAACCCAGGCACGGATATTCATGGTTGCCTAATTAATATCCTCCAGGATTTCGCTGCTCATGGGGTTAACAGCCGAGGCATAAAATTTCACCAACTCCCCCTCTTCGTTGATCAGGTACTTGCAGAAATTCCAGTTGGGGGCCGTGGTGTTCCAGCCGTTCAACTCCTTGTCGGTAAGCCACCGGTAAAGTGGCGCCATGTCTTCGCCTTTTACCGATATTTTGCTGAACATCTGAAAAGTAACTCCGTAGTTTTCCTGGCAAAAGTTGGCGATCTGTTGGTTGTTGCCCGGCTCCTGGCCGCCAAAATTATTGGCCGGAAACCCCAGGATAACCACTTTCTCGCCATACTGTTGGTGTAGCTTCTGCAGGTCTTCGTATTGCGGGGTAAAACCACATTCGGAGGCGGTATTCACAATCAGCATTTTTTTTCCTTTATAGCGGGAAAAATCTATTTCCTCACCGGTGATGGCCGGCATCTTAAAATCGTAAATAGAGGCGGTTGGTTTTTGTTCCATGGTATCGGGGCGGGCTACTACTTTTTTAAAGCCACACGAAAAGTTAGGTAAAACCAGGGCAACGGCCAATAATATTGTGTACATCTTTTGCATTTTTTACATTTGGTCAGGCACCTCGATACCCAATAACGACATGCCGCGTTTAATTACACTGGCCACTAATTTAGAATAAATTACCCTGAATTTCAGGTTTTCGGGGTTTGGTTCGTTAAAAATAGGCAATTCGGCATAAAAACGGTTGTATTCTTTGGCCACTTCAAACACGTACTGGGCAATTATGGCCGGGGAGTACTCCTGGGCTGCTTCGGTAATTTTATGCCCGAATTCCGCCAACAGCTTCACCCCTTCCCTTTCCGTTTCCGCCAGTTGCAAGTCCGTGTCCTGTACTTTATCCACAGCCACTCCCAGTTCTTCAGCCCTGGTAAGGATGGAGACAATGCGGGCGTGGGTATATTGAATAAACGGCCCGGTATTGCCCTGAAATTGAATAGATTCCTGCGGATCAAACAATATGCGCTTCCGGGGGTCAACCCTGAGCAGAAAGTATTTTAGCGCCCCTAAACCCAGGGTTTTGTAGAGTCGGCCGGCCTCTTCCCCGGTAAACCCTTCAATTTTCCCCAGGGCGCGGGTGTGCTCTTCGGCTGTGGCAAACATCTCCTGCATCAGGTCATCGGCATCTACTACCGTACCTTCCCGTGATTTCATTTTTCCCGAAGGCAGGTCCACCATACCATAGCTCAGGTGGTAACAATGGGCCGCCCAGGCATACCCCAGCTTCTTTAAAATAAGAAACAACACCTTAAAATGATAGTCCTGCTCATTGCCAACCGTGTATATCTGGCCGTGTATTTTAGGAAAATCACGAAAGCGCTGAATGGCCGTGCCAATATCCTGGGTCATATATACCGAGGTGCCATCGGCCCGCAGCAACAGCTTCCGGTCAAGGCCTTCAGCGGTCAGGTCCACCCACACCGAGCCATCTTCCTGGCGGTAAAAAATGCCCTCGTCCACCCCCTTCTGCACTTCATCTTTGCCCAGCAAATAGGTTTCCGACTCATAATAAAGCTTGTCGAACGACACGCCCATAGTTTGGTAAGTAGCAGCAAAGCCATCATATACCCATTGGTTCATTTGCTGCCATAGGGTATAGATTTCCGGGTCTTTCTCTTCCCATTTCAGCAACATGGCCTGGGCTTCCTTTATAATGGGAGCCTCTTTTTCGGCCTCTTCCCGGGGCATGCCCGAGGCTACCAGCCCGGCAATTTGTTGTTTATACTCCTGATCAAACTTTACATAGTAGTTGCCTACCAGCTTATCCCCCTTAATGCCGGCTTGTTCCGGGGTTTCCCCGTTACCAAACTTTTGCCAGGCCAGCATTGATTTACAAATATGGATTCCCCGGTCGTTGATAATTTGCACCTTATGCACCCGGGTACCGTTGGCTTCCAGGATTTTAGCCACCGAATACCCCAGGAAATTATTGCGCAGATGCCCGAGGTGCAAGGGTTTATTGGTGTTGGGCGAAGAAAACTCCACCATCATCTCCACGCCAGAAGCCGGTTTAAACCCAAAATCCGGGTGGGTATTCAGGTCATTCAGTACCTGCACCCAGGCGCTGTCGGCAACCTCCAGGTTTAAAAAGCCTTTTACTACGTTATAGCCCTTGACCAGAGTGCTGTCGGCCTGCAGTTTTTCGCCCAAAAGCTGGCCGCTTTCTTCGGGTTTGCTTTTGGTGAGCCGCAAATACGGAAACATTACCAGGGTATAATGCCCGGGGAACTCTTTGCGCGTGGGCTGCAGGCTTATTTCACCGGCCGGCTGGCCAAAAACTGCGGTAAAGGCCCGGTCTATATCGGCTATCAGGTTATCAACTATAGTGAACATAAATGTGTTTCCTTATTTATTTTTTGGTAAAAATATCTCGGCCAGCATACACCGGGCACTGCCCCCGCCCAGGGCCTCAATGGTATCCAGCGAACTGGCAATAATGGTGTAGTGTGCCTCAATAGCCTTTTTTTGGCCTGCGGATAACGAGTGCAAGGCCGCAGCCGACATAATCATGTGGGGCACCCCCCGGTTATTGGTTAAGGCCAGCATGTTGCCGGCAAAATGTCCCACCTGTGCTTCGGTGATCTCGATGATTTCTTTCCCTGTGGCCCTAAGTGAACCTTGCAGGGCCTGGCGCTCCCCGGCATCATCAATACTATCTAAGCAGACTACGGCCAGCTTGTCGGTAAGGCACATCATTACGTTGGTGTGGTAAATGGGCAGGCGCTCATCCCCTACGGTTTGGTTGGCCTGAAAGGTTACCGCCCGGTAGCTGAACGCCTCACAGAAGGACAGCAGCACCTCGGGGTTCGTACGGGGTGAGATAGCGGCATATACCACATGGTTGTCGCGGTCGAGGATCATGCTGCCGGTCCCCTCCAGAAATTTACCCTCCTTTTCATAAAAGGTGAAATCTTTTATCCGCTCCACAACAAACCCCTGGCGGGTTACTATTGCCTGCATATCCTCCCTGCGCTCCAGCCTGCGGTTTTCGGCAAACATCGGGTACAGGGCCATGGTGCCATCATGGTGGAACGACAGCCAGTTATTGGGAAAGATCGAATCGGGTGTTTCGGGATCGGGGGTATCTTCTACTACCAACACATTTAGGCCATGCTGGCGCAACCTGGCGGCAAATTCGTCAAATTCGGCCAGGGCGCGTGTTTGGGCGTCTGCCGGGCCCAGGCCATCGATTACCTGCTGATAATAATTATTGACAGCCGTTTCCGGGTTCAAGGTAAAATGCACCGGCCTGATCATCAACACACTATCGGTAAGCTGGCGGCTCATGGCTAATCGCGGATTATGGGCATGGTGGAACAACGTAACAGGCCTTCCATCTTGGCTATCTCCTCGTAATCAACCTTTTCTACGGTAAACCCGCGCTTTGCCAGTTCATTGTTTAAGCGGGTGAAGGAATGGCAGGAAACAATTACCTCCGGGGAGATGGAGAAAATATTAGAGTACATATTGTACATTTCTTCCTGGTCGATTTCAATAATGTTTTCCGCCCCGAAATAGGTGTAAAGGAAGTCCACATCGTGCTGGTGTTTGAACCCACCCCGGTAAAGGATGGCCTGGTTACGGCCAATCGGCTGGAAGCAGCAATCGAGGTGCAGGGCGTTGTTTTTGGCATCGTCATCGGACTTATTGAGTTCAAATGCATGCACCTGGCGGTTGGGGAATTGTTTCGTTAAGAAAGCCACCCCCTCTTTATTGGTGCGGCTCACCTTATACTTGTTAAAATCTGCATCTTCTGAATAACCAACAAAGATCACCTCATTCCACGGCATCACATCGCCACCTTCTATCCGTGCCCCTGCCCCTGCCTTAACTACATGCTGCGGGTTTATCTGCCCGATCAGGCGGTTGATCCCCGTGGCCTCACGGTGCCGGTTTTCAATAATATTCGGCACCACAAAAGTGTCATCAATTACAAAGGCAATGTCGCGGGCAAATATCTGGTTGACCCCGGGTAAGTTATCCGGGCGCAACACGTTTATATCATATTGACGAAAAACCTCCTCTAATTGCTGCATCTCACGGGTTACCGCCTCCTGGGTGGGATAGGTGCCGGCCAGCACGTGCTCCTTCGACTTAGGGTCATACACTTCATCCAGGGCCGGGGTGCCGCCAAAATCATCAGGAATACCCAGCACCAGGGTCCGCAACCGCCCTGTTTCGTTTTTTACCGAAGGATTGATCATAAGTTGAAAATTCAGAGTGCAAAAATAGAAATTCAATCAGTTATAACCACTTGTTTGGGCAATTCTCGCACGAAGATTTTTCATCCTTCTATAGCCATAGCCTCATTCTGCGTTAAATAAAATTATTACCTTTGGCAGGCAAAAATCCTGAAGCTTGAGCACGAACCTGGTCATCATACCCACCTACAACGAAAAGGAAAACATTGAAGCCATTATTGCGGCCGTGTTTGACCTGGCTACCGGTTTTGACATACTGATTGTGGATGACAACTCGCCCGATGGCACGGCTGCCATTGTAGAAAAGCTGATAGCGGGTAAAACGGTAGCCGGCAAGCCTTTCAACCAAACCCTGCACCTGCTCAAGCGGCAAGGGAAACAGGGACTCGGCACGGCCTATATCGCGGGGTTTCATTTTGGCCTTGCGCAGGGATATGAGTACATCTTTGAGATGGATGCTGACTTTTCCCATAACCCCAGGGATTTAGTCAAGCTGCTAAAGGCGTGCAAGGAAGACGGGTATGACCTGGCCATCGGCTCCCGCTACGTAACCGGGGTAAATGTGGTCAACTGGCCTATGGGCAGGGTGTTGATGAGCTACCTCGCCAGCACCTATGTGCGCCTGGTTACCGGCATGCCTATCCGCGACACCACGGCCGGATTCAAATGTTACCACCGCAGGGTGCTGGAAACCCTGGCCCTTGACCAGGTAAAATTTGTTGGCTATGCCTTTCAGATTGAAATGAAGTTTGACACCTGGAAGCATGGCTTTAAAATCATTGAAGTGCCCATTATCTTCACCGACCGCACCCGGGGTGAATCGAAGATGTCGCGGGGTATTTTTAAAGAAGCCGTACTGGGGGTAATTAAATTAAAGGTCAACAGTTGGTTTAAGCAGTACAGGCAGCCGGAGGCAAGGGCAGAATAATACTATGAATCAATCGAACCGGATGGCCTTGATAGGCTGGATACGCGAGATAAACAAGGTGGGCAGAAACAGCACCAGCGACACCAGGGTGAAAATGAGGAGATTCAGGCCGGCTACCACCAGCCAATCAAACTCTATGGGCACATAGTTCATATAATAATTGCTGGCATCCAGCGGGATGATATTAAAATGGTATTGCAGGGCTGCCAGGCCCAGGCCCAGGATATTGCCGGCTATCAAACCAATTACGATTAACCGCACCCCGCTGTAAACAAATATCTTGCGGATCAGACTGTCCTCCGCCCCCAGGGCTTTCAGGGTGCCAATCATGGTGGTCCGTTCAAGGATTAAAATCAGCACGATGGAAATCATATTAAAAGAGGCCACGAAAAGCACCATGAAAATAAGGATGTTGACATTATTGTTTATCAACGACAGCCACTCAAATATCTGGATATACTTTTCATGGGTCTTCTGCACAAACAAATCATAGCCTATCGCATTAAACAGGCGGGTATAAACCTGGTCAACCGTTGCCGGGTCGTGCAGGTAAATTTCGTAGCCCCCGGCCTGATTGGGTTGCCAGCCGTTGAGCCTGCGTACCAGGTTAAGGTCGCCCAGCAGCAGCTTATCATCAAAATCCTCCATGCCGGTTTCGTAAATACCCACCACCCGCAACTTACGGGTACGGGGCGGCTCCTGAATAAAATGCATCAGAATATCGCTGCCTGCCTGTAAGCGCATTTTGTCTGCCTCCTTTTTACTGATGACAATCTCGGTAGTCAGCCCACCCGGCTTAAAGCGGATAAACCTGCCGGCCACAAGATACGGGTGGAAGCTTACCGTATCAAAAGCGTTGTCGATACCCTTAAAAATAACCCCCTCCACTTCTTCATCGTTTTGCAACAGGCCATATTTATAGCCAAAGGGTTGAATACGGTCAATTTCCGGCAGGGTATCCAAAGAATCGAGCGTGGCCGGGCGTTCGGTATAGGCATTGCCCGACAGGTAGCGGGTTACCTGCAGATGACCGGTAAAATCATACACTTTGCTTTTGATGGTATTCTGAAAGCCCAGCATAATCAGAAACGCCAGGGTCATCACCGCCAACCCCAGGCTAATACTGGCAATGGCCACTTTGTGAATGGTGGCCGAAAACGTACCCGCCTGTGGCTTACTGGTTTTACGGGATATGAACAACGATATATTCAAAGCAACGGCAATTGTTCTGCCAAAATACTACATTATCTCCTAGTTTTGCAGCAAACAATTAAACATGGTTGATATACGTATCGTTTTTATGGGCACCCCGGAGTTTGCCGTAGCCAGCCTGCAGGCGCTGGTAGAAAATAACTGGCCGGTAGTGGCCGTGGTTACGGCCCCCGACCGCAGGCAGGGCCGGGGCCAGGTGCTTACCCCTTCGCCCGTAAAAGCCTATGCCGTAGCCCATAAAATCCCGGTCTTACAACCTCCGAACCTCAAAGCTCCGGCTTTCCTAAGCCAACTGGCAGCTTTTAAAGCCAACCTGCAGGTGGTGGTAGCCTTTCGTATGCTGCCCGAAGCCGTTTGGCGCCTGCCGGAGTTGGGCACTTTCAACCTGCACGCTTCGCTCCTGCCCGACTACCGCGGGGCCGCCCCGATTAACTGGGCCATTATCAATGGGGAAAAGAAAACCGGGGTAACCACCTTTTTCCTGCAACATGAAATAGACACCGGGGAAATTATCCTGCAGGAAAAAGAGCCCATCCGGGAGGATGATACGGTAGGCGCCTTATACCACCGCCTGATGGCAAAAGGCAGTAAATTAGTGCTGAAAACCGTTGAACAAATTGCTGCAGACAAGGTGACCACCACCCCCCAGAAGCCCGTAACCCACCCGAAAACCGCCCCTAAGCTATATAAAGAAACCTGTGAAATTGATTGGAACAAGCCGTTTAGCCAGGTTTTCAACCTCGTACGCGGCCTCAATCCCTACCCCGCTGCCTGGACGACACTTGCTAAACAGCATTGCAAAATATTCTGGCTTAAAAAAGCAGCCCTAACCCGTGCAGCCGCCCCGGGCACCATGGTAACCGACCACCGGCAGCAGCTATGGGTAAAATGTGCCGACACCTGGGCTGAGATCACCGAATTACAACTGGCCGGCAAACGAAAAATGACGGCAGCCGAACTACTCAGGGGCAATCCCCTGGCCCACCTGCCGGGGATTGAAGACAATATTTAACTACTTTAGCACAAAATTGGTTTATGAAGATATCGATGATAGCTGCGGTTGCCGAAAACCGGGTCATTGGCAAAGACAACGACCTGGTCTGGCGCCTGCCCGATGATATGAAGTATTTTATGGAGACCACCCGGGGCTACCATGTTATCATGGGCAGAAAAAACTACGAGTCTATCCCACATAAGTTCCGGCCGCTGCCCAACCGCACCAACCTTATTGTTACCCGGCAAAAAAATTACCGGGCCGCGGGCTGTATTATTACCCATTCCATAGCAGAAGCCCTGGCGTATTCCCGGGAACATGGCCAGCAGGAAGTGTTTATTATCGGGGGCGGGCAAATCTACCGCCAGGCCCTGCCTTTGGCCGATAAACTATATCTCACGGAAATTAAGCATAGCTTTGCGGGCGATGCCTTTTTCCCGGAGTTTGATAAAACCCAGTGGCAGGAAACCTCGCGCCTGGGGCACCCTGTGGATGACCGGCATCGATATGCTTTTGATTTTGTGATTTATGAACGAAAACCAACCCACTGATGGCAAAAGTTAACGGCAAAGTAATCTGGATAACCGGGGCCTCATCCGGTATAGGTAAAGCGCTGGCCAAAGAGTTGGCCCAAAAGGGCACCCAACTTATCCTTTCTTCGCGGCAAGATGAGGCCCTGCAAGCCGTGCAAAACAGCTTTCCGGCTGCCGCCCGGGAAAATTCCCGTATCCTGCCCTTAGACCTGGCCCAACCCGAAACCCTGGAAGCCAAAGCCAACGAGGCCCTGGCCATGTTCGGCCGTATTGATATCCTCATTCATTCCGGGGGTATCAGCCAGCGGGGCATGGCCCTGGATACCAAAATTACCGTGGACAGGCGAATTATGGAGGTGAACTATTTTGGTGCCATCATTTTAACCAAAGCCGTGTTGCCGTCTATGATAGCCAATGGTTTTGGCCACCTGGTACCCATCAGCAGCCTGGTGGGTAAGTTTGGCAGCCCCTTCCGCAGCGGGTATGCGGCCTCTAAACACGCCCTGCACGGCTTTTTCGATTCCCTGCGGGCCGAAACCTATCAGCAAAACATTTTGATTACCCTGGTAACGCCCGGTTTTGTCCAAACCAATGTGTCGTTAAACGCCCTCACCGAAGACGGCAAAGAACTGAACCAGATGGACGAAGGCCAGCAAAAGGGTATGCGTGCCGAAGATTGCGCCCGTAAAATCATCAGCGGCATTGAGCAGGAAAAAAATGAACTGCTGATGGGGGGCAAAGAAGTGCTGGCTGTTTACCTCAAACGTTTTTTCCCGGGGTTGTTTGCCCGGGTCATCCGTAAAGCCAAAGTAAGGTAAGCAAATGAAGGCCAAACATATCACCTTTGGGCTGTCGTTAGTGCTGTTTCTGGCCGTAGTGCCCTACGCACTGGTGGAATGGTTTGATAAGTCCATCCCGTTCAGCACTTCGTTGTACATTTTGAGTGGTTTCAGCACCTTGCTACTGCTGGTAAACTACTATTACCTGAAAAAGCGTTAACCGCTGCTGAGTGCAAAATATTTTACCCTCAAATTTGGGTCATGCTTAATCTTGGGTTCATCCTGTATTTTGTGGTATAACATGTTGTTTACACTATTTTGCCGTTCATCAAAATTCATATGAATTTCCGGGTTAATTCCACACGTCATACCTATACATCAAACAACCCTGTATCAGCTCACCAGCAGGTTACATCCCCGCAGGTCGGCATTATCAAACCGGCCGAGTACCTCAAAGCTGCCATCGGCATTAACCCGGCCCAAATCCTTGGTCTCGATAAAAGCACAGGAGTGCACATTGGCCAGGTCGATAATATTTATCCCGCCCGTCTTGCCGGCCGGCAGCAAGGCAAAGGGGTCGTTTATATCCCTGATCAGCACCCGCATGGCCGTGGACTGCGGGAACCTGCCCCGCTGGCCATAAGCCTGGGACAAAAGCTCTGTCATACCATATTCGGCATAAATTTTCACCACCCCCAGCTGTTGTTGCAGGACAGCATATAACTCATCTTTAATAATTTCTTCCCTGCGCCCCTTCATGCCCCCGGTTTCAACAAGGGTAACATGCCCGAGGTTAAGCCGGTAGTTCTCTGCCAGGTCAAGCAGGGCAAAGGTTACCCCGAAAAGAAACACCTCATCCGCTGGCTCGGTATTTTGTAAGAGGGAAACCAACGCATCATGATTGTGCAGATAAAACCCCGATTTGCTGTTTTGGCTTTGCCTGATAAAATAATCCACCATACTCACCAGCGATGAGCCCTGGCGCTCGAGGTAGGCCGGTAGTAAGGCTACGATAACCTTGCCGGCCAGGGGGCCAAACTGTTGCTCAAACAAGTACCGGGCATGCCGGTGATAGAAAGCCAGGTCGGGCAAGGCGTGTTGGCTGGGCTGCTGCCCCGTGGTGCCGCTGCTGATAAACGTGGTTTGCGGTTGCCAATGGCCGGTTTTTACCGGGTGGTATTTAAAAAATTCAATCGGCAAAAAGGGGATTTGCCGGAGGTGGCGGACCCCGGCAGGGGCAACCCCCAATTGGTGGAGGTAATTTTTGTACACCGGGTTGTGGCTGGCCTGAAACTGGAAAAGACGGATAGCATGGTTATCAAAAGCAGATTCACTAATTTTGTTGAGGGTTTGTTGAAAACTTTTTATGTTTTTCATACGTTTATCAAGCAAACGGGGGTACAAAGCAAAGATAACAAAGTATATGAGGGGATTCGTTATATTTTTTAAGGGAAGCCTGGCCTTTGCCTTAGTGTCCTGGGTGTTTGCCGCCTGTTATACCCCGCCCGAGTTCCCGGTAGAGCCCAGTATTTCTTTCAATACTATTGCCTTTAAAAAAGGGGCCACCCAGTTTGACCCCGATACGCTTATTTTAACCATTAACTTCCGCGATGGGGACGGGGACCTGGGCCTGCAAAGCCAGGGGCCGGATACCGGGGAGCCCTATAACGCTTTATGGTATTTTACCAAAAGTGATGGCAGTTTTGTTACCCTTGCCGACAGGAGCCTGCCCGGGTTTGACACATTATTGCCCCCCTATGAATTCCCTTATTTTTGTATAAACTATACCATTGCGGGCGATGATACGTTATATGTAGAGCCAAATGAGTACCATTACAACATCCACGTAAAATATTTTGTCAAGAAAAATGGTGTTTATACCGAATTCGACTGGCTTACGGCTTTTGACCCACTCTGCGGTGAAACCTTTAACGGGCGCTTCCCCCTGCTCAACGACCCCAACCGCAGCCGGCCGCTGGAAGGGAAACTGAAATATAAAATGAAATCAGCCGGGTTTGAACTGATTTTCCGGCAGGATACCATGAAATTAGAAGTATTTATTATTGACCGGGCGCTGAATATCAGCAATACCATTTCCACCCCCGACTTTGTACTGAAAAATATTACCGTTGGGGGGTGATGAATTAGTATATATCCGGAAACCTGGCCGGCTCCACTTCCTGCATTAAGCCATATATTTTATCAAATACATCCTCGGCATTGGGTTTGGAGAAGTAGTCACCATCAGAGCCATAGGCCGGCCGGTGTTCTTTGGCGGTAATGGTCAGCGGTTGTGAGTCGAGGTAACGGTAGCCCTCCTGCCCTTCAATAACCTTTTGCAGCATAAAGGAAGTAGCCCCACCGGGCACGTCCTCATCGGCAAAAACAATGCGGTTGGTCTTTTTCAACGATTCCACGATCTTATGGTGGCGGTCAAACGGCAACAGGGTCTGCACGTCCACCACCTCGCAGGAGATACCTGCTTCGGCCAGTTGTTCGGCAGCGTCCAGCACAATGCGGCACATTGAGCCATAGGTAACAATGGTTACATCTTCCCCTTCGCGGATGACTTCGGGTACGCCCAGGGGTTCGGTAATCTCCCCGATATTATCGGGTAACTTTTCTTTCAGGCGATAGCCGTTAAGGCACTCAATCATCAGGGCCGAGTCATCCGATTGCAGCATGGTATTATAAAAGGCTGCGGCTTTGGTCATATCGCGGGGCACCAGGATATACATGCCCCTGAGGGAGTGGATTAACATGCCCATAGGCGAACCGGAATGCCAGACACCTTCCAGCCGGTGGCCGCGGGTACGGACTATCAGCGGGGCGGTCTGGCCGCCAATGGTGCGGTAGTGCAACGTGGCCAGGTCATCGGTAAGGGTGGCGAAAGCATATACTAAATAATCAAGGTACTGGATCTCGGCAATCGGCCGCAGGCCACGCATGGCCAGGCCAATCCCCTGGCCAACAATGGTGGTTTCCCGGATGCCGGTATCGCTCACCCGCAGTTCACCGTATTTTTCCTGCAACCCGGCAAACCCCTGGTTTACATCGCCTATTTTGCCTACGTCCTCACCAAAAGCCAGCACTTTGGGGTCACGGGCCAGGGCCTGGTCAAAACAAGCCTGCACCACCTCCCGGGCGTCCACTACCGGGGACGCGGTAGAATAAACCGGTTCTACCTTACCCACCTTAATGGCCGCATACTGCGACTCACTGTACAGGTGGGAGTCATAATCAAGTTTGGCCTGGTCAAGGAAGCCCTTGAGCCACTGCCGCGCCTGCTCACGGGCCTGCGAAGGCTGGTGGCGGTGGTAGCGGAGGGCTTTCTTTACCGCTTTTACGGCATCCAGTTTCAAGGGGTGGATGGTCTTCTCCAGGTCGTCACGCAGGGCTTGCAATAGTTTGCTTTGCTCTACCTGTAGCAGGGCATCTAAGTGACGGATAGCCTCCTGCTGCGCCTTTTTCATTTCGCTGTCAAAGGCTTTCCAGGCATTGTTTTTGCCCTGGCGGGCAAAAGTGCGGGCCTCTTGCTCAAGTTCTGCGAGCTCTTCTTCGGTGGCCAGGCCCTCAGCCAGGAGGTATTCCCTGAATTTCAGGTTGCAGTCATGCGCTTTCTCCCAGGCCAGCCGTTCCGGTGATTTGTAGCGCTCGTGCGAGCCGGAGGTAGAATGGCCTTGCGGCTGGGTAAGCTCTACCACATGGATTAACACCGGCACATGTTCTTTACGGGCAATTTTCTCAGCATCGCGGTAAGCTGCCACCAGGGCCGGGTAATCCCAGCCCTTAACCCGGATAATCTCATAGCCCGCTTCTTTGGCCGTACGCTGAAAGCCGGCCAGGGCTTTGGAAATACTTTGCTTGGTGGTGTGGTATTCGGCCGGTACCGAAATGCCGTATTCATCATCCCATACCGAAACCACCATAGGCACCTGGAGCACACCGGCTGCGTTAAAAGCCTCCAGGAACATTCCTTCGGAGGTGGAGGCGTTGCCAATGGTGCCAAAAGCTATCTCATTGCCCTTAAGGGAGAGCTCCTTAAATTTATGTAAATCCTTATTCTGCCGGAATAGTTTGGAAGCATAAGCCAGGCCCACCAGCCGGGGCATTTGCCCGGCCGTACTGGAGATGTCGGCACTAACGTTTTTATGTTCGGTAAAAGGTTTCGGCAGGCCGTTTTCATCGAGCATGCGGGTGCCAAAGTGGCCGTTCATCATGCGCCCGCCCGAAACCGGCTCATCGTCAATGCTGGTATGGGCAAACAACTGGGCAAAATACTGCTCGATGGTGAGCTCGCCAATGGCAAACATGAAGGTCTGGTCGCGGTAATACCCCGAGCGGAAATCCCCGTTGCGGAACACCTTGGCCATGGCCAATTGCGGCAATTCCTTGCCGTCTCCGAAAATGCCGAATTTAGCCTTGCCCATGAACACCTCCTTGCGGCCAAGAAGGCTGGCCTCCCTGCTGGAAACCGCTAAAAAATAATCATGTAGTACTTCTTTCACTTGGGTGTTGGCTTTTTCCAGAACAGGTAGAGTAGTCACGCTATCAGGGTTTGTTAAGACATGGTAACGGGAAACTTTTTCCCCTCTTTGATGCCACAAAAATACATAATTCAGGGGGGATTTACAATATCAACAGGCCTTTGGGGTTATCCCGGAATCCGGCCGCAGGTCAACACAACTTTACCCCGGATCATTCACGACCTCCGTGAATAGACCGGGTTGCCCTATCGGCCAGGTGTAGCCTGGTGCCGGCCTCTTCCACCCCAGGAAACCAGGGCGCCAAAGCACTCCAAGCCATTTCAGGCTTCTGCTATTTGACATTGACCCCCTTTTTCCTGACCGCCAAAGGAGGCCAAAATGCTTCCGCCCATTCCTTCCGGCAAGCTAACTTCCGGGCTTAATTATCTTCCTTTCCCTTATCTTTTTTCTTTCGGTTCTCAGAAGACGACACCACCAGGTCGCCATCCTTTAAACGCTTGGAAACCACCAGGAAAGGGCCGGTGATTACCTGGGCCGAATCGGGCAGGTCGTTGGTAATCTCAATATTTTCAAAATCACTGAGGCCGGTCTCCACTTTAAAAATCCGGGCTACACCACCTTCATTCAGGAAGATAACCTCAACCCGCTCATCATCCGCCTTGCTGTCTTTTTTATTCCGGGCCGGGCGTCCCTTTGGTTTTTCATCCCCCTCTTCTTTATCCTTCTCAAGGTCAGCGGCATTACGTATGGTAACGGCTGCCAGCGGTACCGAAAGCACATTCTCTTTGGTTTCGGTAATAATTTCCACGCTGGCGGTCATTCCCGGTTTAAACGGGTGCCGATAGCCTTCTTGTCGCAATTCGGCAAAGGCGCTGGGCAAAATGCGGATGCGCACTTCAAATTCGGTAACGGCATCGGCCGAGGCTTTATCTTTGGCCGTGTTGGCAATCTGGGTTACCACCCCTTTAAATTTCTTCTCCTGATAAGTATAGGCGTCCACATCAATGATGGCTGTATCGCCAATATCAATTCTGATAATATCATTTTCATTCACATCCACCCGCACTTCCATCACATTCAGGTCGGCAATCCGCAGCATTTCGGTACCGGCAAACTGCGAGGTGCCCACTACCCTTTCGCCTTTCTCCACACTTAATTTTGAAACCGTGCCGCTGATGGGGGCGTACATGGTGGTCTTACGCAGGTTTTCTTTGGCGTCATCCAGGGCTGCCTGGCTACTTTTTACCACAAACCGGGCGGCTTCTACCGAGGCCCTGGCCGATTTCAGGTCGTTGTCGGCCACTTTAAAGGTTTGTTGGGCCAGCTCCCATTCCGAAGAAGAAATCACATTCTCCTTAAACAGGCGTTCGCTGCGGTCGCGTTCAAGTTTGGCGCGTTCGTAGGTGGCCTCGGCCCGGGCCAGGCTGGCCCTGGCCGACATCAGGTTGGCTTTCTGGGTATTTAAGCTGGCCTCGGCCCGCTGCACGGCCGAGATATAGTTATCGGGGCGTATTTTCACCAGCAACTGGCCCTGCACCACGGAGTCGCCCTCCTCAACTTCGAGGGCTATAATTTCCCCGGCCACATCCGGACTGAGTTTCACCTCGGTAACGGGCTGCACCATGCCCGAAGCGCTTATTTTCTCCACAATGGTCAACCGTTTGGGGGTGGTGGTTTCTACTTCTATTTCCTTCTTCTTATTCTTTTGTACTACCACGGCAATGCCGATGAGCAGCACAAATACCCCGAGGAGTATCCATATTACTTTATTCGATTTTTTCTTTCTGGTCCTGGCCATAGGTGTTATTTATTTTGAGTTGTATTAAAATTCAATGGGTTTACCCTGATAAAAATCAAGGATTTTAAGTTTGAAGATGTAATCGTATTTTGCCCTGAGCAGATCCGACCTCGCCTGGAAAAGGTTGTTTTCGGCCAGCTCGTAGTCGGTGGCATTGGCGGCCCCGTTCTCATAGCGTTGCTTCATAGCACGAAAGGATTCTTCCTGGGCCTCCACCCGCTTCCGTGAGCTTTGGTAGGCCTTGGCCGAGCTATATACATCATTATAGGCCCGTTCTATGGTTTGCCGTAAATCCAGCCGGGTTTGCTCGGCAAATACCTGGGCCTGTTCGCGGCTTATTTTTGCCCGTTGCACGGCCGTGTTTACCTGTAAATTATTAAAAATAGGGATGCTGATGCCCAGGCTTACCGACTGGCCGAAGTTATCGCTCAATTGCTCCCCGGTAGAATAGGGTATGGTAATTATTTCGGGCACCGGGCTAACCACCGTTTCACCACTGGCTTGTACATAACCAATGGGCGTAGGTATAACATTACCGGTGCTTTCGCGCTTGCCCCTTTTGGCAGCAAAAGAGGAGTATGTGGTGTTTATCCCGGCACTCAGGGTAATGCGGGGATAGTAGCCGGCTTTGGCCACCTGAATGGCCCTGATAGCACTTTCAACATCCATGTCGGCACTTTTTACTTCCGGTAATGTGGCCAGGGCTGATTGATAGACACGGTTGGGGTTAAGCCCGGCAATATCGGCCTCACTCACCTCTATTTCGGGGATTTCAATTGCCAAAGGCTCATGGGCCGGGATCAGCATGGCTTGTTTTAGCTGTAAAATGGATAAGTTAACTGCATTTTCAGCATTAATCACATTGAGTTCACTCGAGGCTACCTGCGATTGCAGGTCGAGAAAAGACGAGCGGGGTAAAGAGCCGGCCGCTACCTGCCTGCGGGTCCTTTCGGCCTGGCTGGTGGTTGATTCCAACTGTAGTTTGGCGTTCTCCAATAACTCTTTGTTGAAGATCACATTGGTATAAAAGGTAATAATTTGCAGGATGATATCGTTTTTCGACTTCTCAAGGTCGTACTGGCGGGCCACCAGGCTGGCATTGGCCTGTCTGATGCCGTTGATATTGCGCATACCGCTGAACAGGGTCCAGTTAAGCGATACATTGCCAAAACCGGTTTGTTGCTCCTGACGGATAACCACATTGGTTTCCGGGTTTACCGACCGGCCCCAGTTATAGCCGTAATTACTGCCGGCATTTAGTGTGGGCAACAGATTCATTTTTGCTTGCAGGCTGTTCACCTGGTTAAGCTCAACATTAAGTTGCCGGTTTTTTACCGTCAAATTGTTTTCGAGGGCATAGGCAATACATTCCTGAATGGACCATACTTTGTCCTCTGTTTGGGCAGGGGAAGTAAAAGAGAGACCGATAAAAAAGAGTGAAAGGAGACCTGTTGTTATTCGTTGTTTTGAGTTCATATCATTTTTGGCAGATAAATTATTTCTTCGACATAGGTTAGACTACTTAAATAGTTTAATGTTACAGTATTCACCTCGCTGTCCATTTCAAATATCTGGCAGGCAAGGTCGTGCTTGCCCCTGCGCGATACTGTCATGGTGGCAATATTGCAGCCGGCTTGTGATAATACATTGGCCAAAAAGGCAATACTGCCTTTAATATCGTGGGCTTTGATAATCAAGGTGTATAGTGAAGTTGAAAAGTTAGCATTAAAGCCATCGATATCGACAATTTGGATTACCCCGCCCCCACGGCTTTCACCGGTTACCTGCATTTTCCGCTTGCCTTTGACCATTTCCACAGCCACGGTATTGGGGTGCATGGTGGAGGCATTGCCCACAGACTTAAAACGTACGTGCAGGTTAAAGGTTTTGGCCAAGTCAAGAGCGGTCTTAATACGGGTGTCATCGGTAGCAAAATCGAGCAGGCCGGCCACTATGGCGCGGTCGCTGCCGTGGCCTTCATACGTCCGGGCAAAGGAGTTATAGAAAGTAACTATAGCTTTGGCCGGTTGCCCGCCAAAAATATGGTGGGCTGCCTTACCAATACGCACCACCCCGGCCGTATGCGAACTGCTGGGGCCAATCATTACCGGACCAATCATATCAAATACTGAACTCTTACCACCCATAAGACACTGGTTTTACCAATAACGTGTGCCAAAATAATACAAATATTATTTTGTAAACTGCAATTTCTACACAGGTGGCAAAAATAGTGTTTCAGGGCAATATCACACAGCTACTGCGGCTTTTATATGCGGGTGCGGGTCGTAGCCCTCAAGGTTGAAATCTTCATACGTAAAGCCAAAGATATCCTTTACCCTGGGGTTGATTTTCATCACCGGCAGCGGCCGGCAATCACGGGAAAGCTGTAGTTTGGTTTGCTCGAGGTGGTTGGTATAAAGGTGGGCATCGCCCAGGGTGTGCACAAATTCGCCCGGTTGCAGGTTGCAAACCTGGGCCATCATCAGCAACAGCAACGAATACGAAGCAATATTGAAGGGCACACCCAAAAACACATCGGCCGAACGCTGGTAGAGTTGCAGGGACAGCTTGCCATCGGCCACATAAAACTGAAAGAAAGCGTGGCAGGGGGGCAGGGCCATCTCGCTGATCTGGCCAACATTCCAGGCGCTGACAATGATCCTGCGGGAATCGGGATTGGTTTTAAGCTGCTTTACCACCTGCGAAATCTGGTCGATATGGGTGCCGTCCGGGGCCGGCCAGCTACGCCACTGATAGCCGTAAACAGGGCCCAACTCCCCCTTTTCATCGGCCCATTCATCCCATATTTTTACGCCATTTTCCTTGAGGTACTTAATATTGGTATCGCCTTGTAAAAACCACAGCAACTCATGGATTATCGACCGTAAATGTAATTTTTTGGTGGTCAGTACCGGAAAGCCTTCGGCCAGGTCAAAGCGCATCTGATGCCCGAAAACACTGAGGGTACCGGTACCGGTGCGGTCGCTTTTGGCTACCCCTTCAGCCAAGATACGTTGCATGAGTTGATGGTATTGTTTCATAGGCTTGCCTTTATGCCCAACAAAATTATGATTATGCCATTAAAGATAATAGCATTATCATGAAAAAGGCCCCCATCCACCCGAAGGCGGACAGAGACCCAACTCAACAATCACAGTTTTCGTGTTGTTTACCTGTCTGACAGGTCAATAGTTCTAGATTCCCCGTCAACGGTTACCGTTACCAGGGTATCGCATTCACCATCACCAAAGTCAATCGTATAGGTCTTGTTGCCAATCGTGACTTCTTTTATTCCTGCTACCGGCAGGCGCCCACCCTTCGGTCCCATGCAGGCCCGCTTGATAATCAGGTCTTCAAGCACCACGCTGTTAAAGCGTACACTTTCTTTGGTAGAGCCTGAGGTGGTGCTTTCGGCCAGGATGTGGTATTCATCCAGCAGCGGGTTTGCAGCCCGCACCCATTCCCTTACCAGGTCCACCTCGCGGGTAGCAAAACTGCCATCGGGCCAGGTAACTTTACCCCCTGCCAATACTACATGGAAAGTAGGGTTGGCCTCCAGCGATTCGGAAATATTGGTCACGGTGCGGATACCCTCGATATGTCTGCGGTTAACGTAGAAGCTATCGAAACTAACCCTCCAGTAAGAACCGGGCACGAACCTGCGGCCCTGGTAGTTAATAATGATTTTACCGGCACGGGTTACGCCATGGGGGCCGGTGCAGCCATCGCCAAAGTCAATAATGATTTCGTTGTTTTCAAGATCGTGGGTAACCACGGCACAACGCATTCGTTCATCATCCATGCCGGCAATACGCCCGCCAACCCCGCCATCGGCCACAATCATGGCGTTGGAGCTTAAATCATCCACTTCGTCAAAGTCAGCCTGGGCAATGATATCTGCGGCTACGGCCGCCTCATCAATTGCCGAAGTAGGCTCCACTGCGGTGGTACACGATACGGATAAAACCAGTGCTGTCAATCCCAGCCCGAATACTGTTTTTTGAGCCAGTGCGTAAAGAGAATGTAACTTTTCCATGTCTTTGCTTTTTAGTTTGTTTGCCCTTTAGAGCCACCGGCAGGCAAAAGGTTTAATGAAAAAGAATAAGTTTCCGGAAAAAACTTCCGGTAAGGCAAGAAAAAGTCAACAAAAACAGGTTAGTCAGCTCATATTCAGACCATTGGCATTTTCCGGCCAGGGCTTACCAACAGCCCACAAAAAGCCATTGACCACCAGGTATTTAATTTTCCCGTCAGCATCGGTTAACAAAAAGTTCGCCTCCTGCTCAAATTCCGGGTTGGCTGGCGGGGTAAAGCCGTCATTCACTATATTAACCGGCAGCTTGACATAACGATTGGCAAACCCGTCCTTTACTTTACAGAACAAGTACCCCTGCCCCAGCATGGTTGCTACCGCTTCCGGCAATTTTTTCACTGCCCGCATCTTCAGGTCCACCGGTTCGGGCAGCACCTTGCCGGCCTTTACCTGCAGGCCGGTAGCGTCAAGCTCCTCAAAGCCATACCATTCGCGCAAGTCACCGATATCGGTTATCAGGCCACGACTGTAGTACCCCGTTTCCCCGTCACTTATTTCCTCCCGGCTGATGCCCATATCAACGTTATAAACGGCCCCGGCTGCGTTAAGCTGTACATTGCGGATGAGCACGTCAAACAGCCGTTCATCGTTCATGGGTATCCGCTGGTAATCGGTAACAAAAAAAGAATTATACCCACGGTTGGCAATAGCGGCAAAGGCGGTTATCAGCAGGCAAAAGTTTAACTTACGTACAAATTCTTTCTCCCTGTCATGCTTCTCCCACCCTGCTTCCACCAAAATAGTGCTGGCCCTGGTACCCTGCACATAATCGCCAAAAGCCCGGGGGGTGTACGTGTCGTCATAAAGGCCAACCTGACCGGGGATGATACCTTCAAGTTCTTCGCGCAGGAAGGCAATCAGTTGCATGGCTGTGGCACGGCTTTTATCAATATCTTCACCGGCATTATAGGCCGGGGCCAGAAAGGCAATGGTACTGGGTTTTCGGGTGCCCTGCACATTATAAAACCTGCGCTGGTCATGCAGGTTAAAGGCAAAATCGGGGGCAAAATCTGCCACCACCTGCCGGAGCACCTGCGATTCCGGGGCGGTAAAGGCCCGTGCATCGCGGTTAAGGTCGATGCCCAGGGCATTCCTGCGTTGAAAACGGGCGGTACCGTCAGGGTTAAGGACAGGCACAATACATATGGTCATTTCCTCCAGCAAGCCCTTGCAAAAGGAAGCCAGGTTTTTGGGGTAGGTGAAGAAATGCAGGATATCCAGTATGGCCCGCGAGGCGGTTGACTCATTGCCGTGCATTTGCGACCAGAGCAATACTTTGAGCGGCCCGGTGCCCAGGGTTACGGCATAGATAGGACGGCCGGCCACCGACTGGCCGATTTGTTGCCGGGAAAAAGGTTCTGCAAGTGGCTTTAAGGCGGCATAATATTGTTCGGGAGGGAACCGGTTGGTTTCTATGCGGGGTACATGATACTGGTCGTATTGACTAAAAAGTTGCTGAAACAAGCCCATCGGGAATGATTATTGCAGAAAAAATAACATATTTACCACCGCAAAGGTATAACAAATTAAGATGAACAAGATTGCCGCCCTACTGGTCCTGTTTGCCGGCTGCCTCGGTACCGCACAGGCGCAACAGGTGAAAATTGCCAAACTTAAATATCATGGCGGTGGCGACTGGTACGCCAATAAAACCGCCCTGCCCAACCTGATTGCTTTCTGCAACCAAAACCTGCACACCAACATTGCCCCCGAAGAAGATGTGGTAGAGGTTGGCGGGCCGGAAATCTTCCTCTACCCTTACGTGTATATGACCGGCCACGGCAACGTGGTTTTCTCCGACCAGGAAGCGGAAAACCTGCGCAACTACCTGATCGGGGGTGGTTTTTTGCATATTGACGACAATTACGGGCTGGATAAATTTATCCGCCTGGAAATGAAAAGGGTATTCCCTGACCTTGATTTTGTTGAATTGCCCTTTGACCACCCGATCTACCACCAGAAGTATGATTTTGACCGGGGCCTGCCCAAAATACATGAACACGATGGCAAACCGGCCCAGGGGTTCGGAATTCTATACGAAGGCCGGCTGGTATGTTTTTATTCTTACGAAACCGATTTAGGCAACGGTTGGGAAGACCAGCGGATTTATAATGACCCCGAACATCTGCGCCAACTGGCCCTGAAAATGGGCGCCAACATTGTGCAATTCAGTTTTGTAGGGCAGGAAACACCCTGAAAGGCGCCCTGCCTGTTTCGCCCAACGGCCCGCAGGACATCAGCCCCCCGGGCGAAAAATTCCGATGAATTTTTCGGGTTAAAACAATTTGCCAGCCCGCAAATGGCACATTTGGTTTTGCCCGACACACAAGCCCGACCCTTCCCAAAACCAAAAGAGCCATTTCTTTGCCAACGCTCAATCAAAATAACAATTAATTGACCGATAAATATATTGAAATATGAGATAGTTAAAGAATTTTACGTATTTTGGCTGACTAAATTTATACGGACATGAACCGAATAAAGAAAGTACTTGAAGAAAAAGGTATAAAGCAGACCTGGTTGGCAGAAAAACTTGGAAAGAGCTACAACATGGTGAACGGATATGTGCAAAACAGACAGCAACCAAGGCTAGAAGTGCTTTTTGAAATTGCCAAAATCCTTGAAGTAGAAGTGAAAGACTTGATACAAGAACAAAAGAAATAAACGATAGATGTCAGAAGACCAGAAGAAACAGCTTGAACAGCAGCTATGGAACATAGCCAATACCCTGAGAGGTAAGATGGATGCAGACGAATTCCGTGACTACATCCTGGGCTTTATCTTCTATAAATACCTTGCTGAGAAGATGGAAATGTACGCTAACTCCATTCTGAAGCAAGACAAGATCACGTACAAAGAAATAGATGAAGGCTCCAAAAATGGCAAAGCCATGCTGGAAGCCATTAAAGAAGAATCGCTGGAGAAACTGGGGTATTTCCTGAAACCTTCCGAATTGTTTAGTGAAATAGCCAAAAGAGGAAACGGAAATGGAGGAAAAGAAGGCGTAAGCAACTTTATTCTGGAAGACCTCCAAAAAATCCTCATCAACATCCAGAACAGCACAATGGGAACGGACAGCGAAGAGGACTTTGACCACCTCTTTGAGGATATGGACCTGAACAGCACCAAGCTGGGAAAAACACCGGAAGCCAGAAATGAAGTCATTGCCAAAGTATTGGCTCACCTGAGTAAAATTGACTTCAAACTGGAACAAACGGAGTTAGACGTATTGGGTGATGCCTACGAATACCTGATTGGGCAGTTTGCCAGCGGAGCAGGGAAAAAAGCCGGAGAATTCTACACCCCACAACAGGTAAGTATGGTGCTGGCAAAATTGGTAACCACCGGCAAGAAAAAACTGAAATCCGTTTATGATCCCACCTGTGGTTCGGGTTCTTTGCTTTTACGTGTAGCCAGAGAAGTAGAAGAAGTGAGTAATTTTTACGGCCAGGAACTCAACCGAACCACCTACAACCTTGCCCGGATGAACATGATCTTGCATGATGTGCATTACCGCAGGTTTGACATCAAACAGGAAGATACGTTGGAACACCCTCAGCATTTGGATATGCAGTTTGAAGCCATTGTAGCCAATCCGCCTTTCTCTGCCAAATGGAGTGCCAACCCTTTATTTACCAGTGACGACCGTTTTAGCCAGTACGGCAAATTAGCCCCAAAGAGCAAAGCCGATTACGCTTTTGTGCAGCACATGATCCATCATTTGGCAGAAAATGGTATTATGGCTATTGTTTTACCGCACGGTGCTTTGTTCAGGGGCGGAGCGGAACAACATATCAGGCGATACTTGATTGAAGACCGCAATTATTTGGATGCCGTAATAGGTTTGCCTGCCAATATTTTTTACGGGACAAGTATTCCGACTTGTATTATGGTGTTTAAAAAGTGTAGGGAATACCCAGAGGATGTATTGTTTATTGATGCCAGTCAGTATTTTGATAGGGCGACCAATCAAAACTATCTAAGAGACTCTGACATTGATAAAATTATCAAAGCGTATCGCAATCGTTCTGATGAAGAACGATATAGTAGAAAAGTCGGGTTAAAAGAACTTGCCGAAAACGAATACAACTTAAATATTTCGAGATATATTGATACTTCAGAGGAAGAAGAGCCGATTGATATTTCTGCTATTTCAAAACAATTAAAAAGCCTTGAAAAGGATATAAATAAAACAGACGAAGAACTTAGAGCCTATTGTAAGGAACTCAATATTGACACACCATTTTAGAATGAAAAGGATTAAGGATTTACAACTCTACGTTGGTATAAAAGAACAATACCCAATTGCCCGAAAGAAAGGCATGAAAATCGTTTGTGCCCTGAATCGTGCCAATGGCTTTGTTACTCACCAATCCATTGTGGGTTGGCAAGGCAGAGGGTGTAATCCTGCTCATCCTCATTATTTGTACAAACGTGAAGAAGATGCCATTTACCTGAATATGATTGATGGTGAAGACCCCAAGTATGTGAATGATGAAATGATTGATCCTGCTTTGGATTTTATCCATCAGCATTTAACCAATGGAAATGAAGTTTTCGTGTATTGCAGTTTAGGAGAATCAAGAAGTCCTTCCATTGCTTTAATGTACTTGTTGGAGAATAACCTGATTGAGAGAAGTACAAACACATTCAACCTTTTCAAAAGCGAGTACTACCCTCCTTACAATCCGAAAAGTGGAAACTTATTATACATTAAAAGACGATGGGGAATTTAAAGAAAGTGCCTGAAATACGTTTCCCTGAATTTAAAAAGGATTGGGAAAGCAAGAAGTTTGGAGACTTGACAGAACGAGTTTCCATGCCTGTTGCT
>JALSJF010000012.1 GCA_026989505.1 Cyclobacteriaceae bacterium | reverse complement strand
CCTGCCGGCAGGCAGGTCTACCAATTCCGCCACCTGGGCATAATATATAATTTCAAGTACAATAAGTAATACTAACTGCCTTATGCAATTAGCGTTGGTTCAAGGCGCCTGCCTGCCGGCAGGCAGGTCTACCAATTCCGCCACCTGGGCAACAGGTAATTGGCATGCAAACATAATTACTTTTTGGGCATATCAATAAACATCGGGGCAGAAAAAAGCCATAGTTAACCATCCGGGACAGGTTAATCATCTGTGGCAATGTTAAATAAATCAGCCACCGATTGCTCGCTTACCGAGTGTTCAATGCTGGCTTTAAAGGCCTTGAAATGCGGGTGCAGGATACAGGGGTTTTCGTCAGAGCATTTTTCCAGGCCCAGAATACATTTATTGAAAACATTATAGCCTTCAATACACACCACCACATCCATTAAAGGCCGCTGCATGTTTTCTTTGGTGAGGTAAAAACCACCCCCCCGGCCTTTGGCCGAGGAAATAATGCCGCTTTTGGCCAATTGCTGTAATACCTTGCTTAAATACGGCTGCGGAATTTTTAGCTCTTCAGCCATTTTCACTACCGTGTCCTTCCGCTCATGCTGGTTCTCCATGATGTAAACAATGGCCCGGATAGCATACTTGGTAGAATTTGAAAACATGACGAAAATCAGTAAAATAAATTAGGATATAAAAGTCTTATTATCTTAATTTTGCTAAATAAAACAATTATCAAACATGAAGCAAAAATCTCACGCAATTTTCGACCAATTATTCTTAATTTTAAGGAGGATAGACGAGAGGGGGAGTGAGCACAAATTTTGACAACATTCTAACTTAGTTAACATAAACCTAAACACCATGAAATCTTTAATTTACACCTTGTTTATTGCATCCGCCTTAATTTTCCTGGGTGCATGTTCTGGCGGCACCGATGAGACCAGCCAGGCTGGCGCTGCCGATGCCGACATATTGAAAAACACGCCTAAGGGCCAGGCTTCGGTGGTTGATAACGAATCAGCCCCCAATATTCTGCAGGTAGCTATCGGTTCACCGGACCACACTACCCTGGTAGCGGCCGTACAGGCAGCAGAAATTGAGCATGTACTGGTAAATGCCGGCCCGCTTACGGTTTTTGCCCCTACCAATGCGGCTTTTGAAAAATTACCGGCAGGCACGGTAGAAAACCTGTTAAAACCTGAAAACAAGCAGCAATTGGCTACTATTTTAACCCGCCATGCCGCCCCGGGCTCGTATGCTATTGACGACCTGAAGAAAGAGGCGCGTAAAGGCCGTAAATTATACATGGCTACCGGAGACTATCTTGATGTTACGGTAGAAGGTGATGATGTATATATCAATGGCATTAAGGTGTTAGCCTCCATTCAAACATCCAATGGCATCATCAATGTTATCGATGAAGTAATCTTACCTAAATCCGAATAATACTTATTTTGAATAAACTAAATATAATGCGATATGAAATTCTTTAATTATTTATTACTGTTCGCTGTTGTTGGTGCCGTCTCACTAACAAGTTGCAATACCGGCAGCTCAAAAAAGGGTAACCAGGGAGCTTTAGGTGGTAACCTGGCCGAAAGGGTATATGTTGCCCCGGGAGAGCACGATGAGTTCTATGCCTTTATTTCGGGAGGTTTTAATGGCCAACTGGCTGTTTACGGGCTTCCGTCAGGCAGGTTGTTTAAAGTTATTCCGGTCTTTTCGGTTGATGCGGAAAAAGCTTATGGTTTTAATGAAGAAACCAAACCTATGCTAAACACTTCTTATGGTTTCATTCCGTGGGGGGATTTGCACCACCCCGACATTTCGCAAACCAATGGCAAGCTGGATGGCCGCTGGGTGTTTGTTAACGAAAACAATACCCCCCGTATTGCCCGTGTTGACCTGACTACGTTTGAAACAGAGGAGATTATAGAAATCCCCAATAGTGCCGGTAACCATAGTTCTTCTTATGTTACCGACAATACCGAGTACGTGATTGCCGGAACACGCTTTGCCGTACCCGTACCGCAAAGGGACATGCCGATTAATGAATATAAAGGTAACTTTAAAGGGGCGCTCTCTTTCTTAAAAGTTGATCCGGAAACGGGTGAAATGAATATTGCCTTTCAAATTATGATGCCGGGCTTTGACTACGACAAAGCACACCCTGGCCGCGGGAAATCACATGGCTGGTTCTTTTATACCACCTACAATACCGAGGAAGCCCATACCTTGTTAGAGGTTAACGCTTCGCAAAGGGACAAGGATTTTGTGGCTGCCGTTAACTGGAAAAAAGCCGAAGAGTACATCAAGGAGGGCAAATTTGAAACCATGAAGACCAACTATGCCCACAATATTTATGATGAGGAAACCCATAGCGCCAAGACTATCTGGGAAAAAGAAGTTAAAATCCTCGATCCGTCTAAATTACCGGGTCTGGTTTACTTCATGCCGATGCCAAAATCGCCACACGGTTGCGATGTTGACCCTTCGGGTGAGTACATTGTTGGTAGTGGTAAGCTTTCGGCCAATGTTACGGTTCACTCGTTTACGAAAATGCTTGAGGCTATTAAGAACGAGAAGTTTGCCGGGGATGCCTATGGTATTCCTATCCTTAACTTCGAAGACGTACTGGCCGGAACAGTTGTACAGCCGGGTTTAGGGCCGTTGCACACCGAGTTTGATGGCAAGGGTAATGCCTATACCACTTTCTTTATTTCTTCTGAGGTAGTGAAATGGAAACTGGGTACCTGGGAAGTGGTGGACAGAAAGCCTACCTATTACTCTGTAGGGCACTTAATGATCCCGGGTGGCAACTCACAGGCACCCTTTGGTAAATACCTGGTGGCTATGAACAAAATCACCAAAGACCGCTACCTGCCTACCGGCCCCGAGGTTACGCAATCGGCACAACTTTATGATATTACCGGGGAGAAAATGGAGCTGTTGCTGGACTTCCCTACGGTTGGCGAACCGCACTATGCAGCCGGTATCCCGGCCGATTTGGTGGCCCCCAATTCTAAAAAGTATTATAAACTTGAAGAGAACAAGCACCCTTACGCTACATTAAGTGAAAAAGACACCAAGGTTGTTCGTGATGGCAACACCGTGCATGTTTACATGACCATGATCCGCAGCCACTTTGCCCCGGATAATATTGAGGGCATAAAAGTGGGGGATAAGGTTTACTTCCATGTGACTAACCTGGAGCAAGACTATGACGTACCGCATGGTATCAGCATGATTGGCGCCAACACTTCTGAAATGTTAATTATGCCGGGCCAGACCGAAACGTTTGTTTGGGATGCCACGGCAGAAGGTGTGTGGCCGTTCTATTGTACTGATTTCTGCTCAGCCCTGCACCAGGAAATGCAGGGGTATGTGCGGGTATCGCCTAAGGGGTCTGATGTGCCGCTTAAATGGTCTTTGGACGATGAATAGTTGAATTTTTAGTTAGATTCAGATAAAAGGTGCCGGTTCCAACAACTTAAATAGGATTTCGGCACCTTTATCTTTTTTATGAAGGTATCAAACAATTAAATACTAATGCTATGAGAAAATCGAAGGCTATAATGATAATAGGGGCACTGCTCTTATTGGCCCTGTTTGTATTCCCATTGTGGAATATTACCCTGGAAGCACCCCAATATCCTGATCCCCTGGGAATGAACATCTGGATCAATAAAATAACCGACCAGGAGCCGAACGATATAAAAAATATTAACCTGATGAACCATTATGTGGGGATGAAGGAAATTCCAGAGCATATGCCGGAGTTTGATATTTTCCCAAAGGTGATAATCGCTATGAGTGTAATGGGTATTATTATTGGTTTTGTGGGCAGACGTGGGTTATATGTTACCTGGTTTGTGGTGATGTCTATCCTGGGGGCAGCCGGTATGTATGATTTTTACTTATGGGAATATGAGTATGGCCATAATTTAAATGAAAATGCGGCTATAAAGTTTCTTGATGACCAGGGTAACCCCCTTGACTATCAGCCGCCCTTGTTTGGTACAGAAGTTATCCTCAACTTTATTGCCAGGTCATACCCCTCTACCGGGGCCTATTTCCTTTTTTCAGGCATGATGCTGTCGTTAGTTGCCTTTTATGTTGATAAAAAAGAAGAACAAAAAAACGAAATAACATGAAAAACCTACTGACTGTACTTACCCTATTAATATTGGGGATATCCTGTTCGGTAGAACCCACCGAGATTAATTATGGTAAAGATGGCTGTCATTTTTGTAAAATGACTATTGTTGATAACCAGCATGCGGCCCAGATTGTTACGGCCAAAGGCAAAGCCTATAAGTATGATGCCATAGAGTGTATGATTAACGATTTGAAACAACGCAATGAAGCGGATATAGCACTTTTTTTAATAAATGACTATAGCGAACCCGGCAAGCTGATCCCTGCCCGAACAGCCGTTTATTTAATTTCCCCGGAAATTCCCAGTCCTATGGGGGCATTCCTTTCGGGCTTTAGCAGCGAGGAAAAAGCGGCTACAGTAAAAGCTGAGCATGGCGGCACCCTCTATAATTGGGCATCGGTTAAAAAGGAAGTTGAATAATAGTCCCCTGCTTTTGTACTACCATAGTTGAAACAATAGTAAATTTGCCGGGCAACTTCGTACGATGAAACAATTCAGGTTTGTTTTAGGCATTTTCATTGGGGCTCTACTGTTGTCATTACCAGCGGCTGCGGTAACAACAGAGGTATGTGCCACCTGTGCTGTTAAATCTGTAAAAGATGCAGTCTTGCAGGCCAGCCCTTACGATACAATCCTGGTTAGAGGCGGTACTTACTTAGAAAACAACATAATTATTGACAAGCCATTGGTTTTACTGGGGGAAAACGCCCCGGTTATTGACGGCCAATACCTGGCCGGTATTGTTGAAATAAAATCCGATAGTGTTACCTTGCGTGGCTTTGTCCTACAAAATGTCGGCCTTAGCTATACCCAGGATTTTGCGGCTATCCATATTGGCAACAGCGATTATTTCGTTATTGCTGATAATGTGCTGAAAGATGTTTTTTTTGGCATTTATGTGCAGAAGTCTGACTATGGCCTTATCCATCAGAATACCATATCCAGTCAGGCGGTAGAAGAGTTCAACTCCGGTAATGGTATTCATATCTGGCACTGTAAAAACATCACGGTTACCGGTAACCACCTTTCGCGGTTACGTGATGGCATCTATCTTGAATTTGTTGAAGAGAGTTTAATAACGGATAATATCAGCACCAATAATATCCGCTATGGTTTACATTTTATGTTTTCCAACCATGATGATTATTATGACAATGTGTTTATCAACAACGGGGCTGGCGTAGCCGTTATGTTCTCAAAATTCATCAACATGAAGCGGAATAAGTTTCTTAGAAACTGGGGAACAGCCTCGTTTGGCCTGTTGCTGAAAGAAATTTATGATGCTGAAATTGAGCAAAACCTGTTTGAAGAAAATACCATTGGGGTAAATATTGAAGGTACCAACAGGATAAACTATAAAAACAACCGGTTTGTTGGCAATGGTTGGGCCGTTAAGTTTACAGGCGGCTGTTATGCCAATATTTTTACCGGGAACGACTTTTTGAGCAACTCTTTTGATGTCTCCTACAATACCAAAATGAACGATAATTTGTTTGACCACAATTACTGGAGTTCTTATGCCGGCTATGACCTGGACAAGGACGGCATTGGCGATGTGCCCTACCGGCCGGTAAAATTGTTCTCCTATATTGTTAACCGCACCCCGGAAACCATTATTCTGTTAAGGAGTTTGTTTATTGATATTTTAAATTTTTCCGAGAAGGTCTCCCCTGTATTCACCCCGGATGATTTACTGGATACTTCACCCTCAATGAAAATAATCAATGATTGAAATAACCGGTTTACATAAAAAGTTTGGTAAGGTAGAGGTGCTCGACAGCGTTAGCCTGACCATTGCCGATAAGGGTATTTTCGCCATTCTGGGGCCCAATGGTTCGGGCAAAACCACGCTGATCAAAAGCATCCTCGGTATGGTCATCCCGCAGCAGGGCGAAATAAAAATTGATGGCGAGGTGATCAAAGGAAAATATGATTACCGGAAAAACATTGATTACCTGCCCCAGATTGCCCGCTTCCCGGATAATATTACCGTAACCGAGTTGATTAACATGATCAAAAACCTGCGCAACCGGCAGGCCAACGATACAGAGTTGATCGACATGTTCGGGCTGGAACCCTTCCTTGACAAGAAACTGGGCAACCTGTCGGGGGGCACCAAGCAAAAGGTAAACCTGGTGCTGGCGTTTATGTTCGACAGCCCGCTGCTGATACTCGATGAGCCGACTACCGGCCTGGACCCGGTGTCGTTGCTGCACCTAAAAGATTTAATCCGCAAGGAAAGGGAAGCCGGTAAAACCATTCTCATCACTACCCATATCATGGATTTTGTGGAAACCATGGCCGATGAGATTGTGTTTTTGCTGGAAGGAAATATTTATTTTAAAGGTACCGTGGCTGAACTTAAGCAAAAAAGCGACCGTAACGACCTGGAGCATGCCATCGCCACTATTTTATCCGAGAACAAATGATTAAAGTACTGCAATACAGCTTTTATGACCTTATCCGTAGCCGCTGGAGCTATGTGTATTTCCTGTTTTACCTGGTGCTGGGCTTTGCTTTGCTCTTTTTGAATAACAGTGTTGCCAAATCGGTAATTACCCTGATGAATATCATTATTGTGCTCACACCTATGATCGGCACTATTTTCGGGGTCATGTATTTTTACAGCTCGCGCGAATTTACCGAGTTGTTGCTGGCCCAGCCCATCAAGCGTACCACCATTTTCATCGGTCAGTACCTCGGGGTTTCTTTGTCGTTGATGCTCAGCCTGGTCATTGGCCTGGGTATCCCGTTTATGTTCTACGGCCTCTGGCAGTCTGCCGAAATGGCTAATTTCGGCCTGCTACTGTTGTCCGGCTCCTTCCTTACCCTGATTTTTGTGGCCCTGGCCTATAATATTGCCCTCAGTAACGATAATAAAATCAAAGGTTTTGGCTATGCTATCCTGGTCTGGCTGTTTATGGCCGTTATTTACGATGGCATGTTTTTGATCTCCCTGATCATTTTTGAAGACTACCCGCTCGATAAGTTCACCCTTATTGCTACCATGTTTAACCCCATTGATCTCTCCAGGATATTAATCCTGCTCAAGCTCGATATCTCGGCCCTGCTGGGCTATACGGGGGCCATCTTCCAAAAATTCTTTGGTACCCATGCCGGCATTTTCAGTTCCCTGCTGGTGCTTGTTATCTGGACGATCATTCCCGTTTATTTTATTGCCCGCAAAGCCTCGAAGAAGGATTTCTGACCTTACGCCAGCCGGGTATGGCTTTTTAAAGAAAAAGCAATGGGTTTGGCGGCAAACATGGCCTTGGTTTTGGCCCATACCCCGTGAAATAATTCAGATTCCCGGTAAGTAGTTAACGCCTTGTCGTCCGTCCATTTGCTGTAGGTGCTAAAGGTGTGCGGATCATCATAGTCCTGGAGCAACTCCAGGTAATGACAACCCGGGAAATTTCTCACCTTATCGCTGGTGGCGGCAAAAAGGTGCAGAAAATTTTGACTTTCTTCCGGCCGGAAGGTCATGCGTACAATGCGTATCAACATCATTCACTAAATTTTATCCAGATTGAACTATCAAACTCCATGCCCAGCAATTGGCCGGCATGGCCGTTTTTAATGCCTATTTCCAGTAGCCCCAGGTGGTTAAACAGTACGAAACAATCCCCGGAATCTACCTCAGCGGGGGAGGTGTGTATCTGGTAAATGTATTCACGGCCAATGCCAATAGTATATTTTTTCCCCTGCGACAGAATATCAAAATCACGCTGCGGGATATTGGTGATCAGGTTACCGTAGTGGTCGATATGTACTACATGGCCAACAATTTCCTGTTTGGTAGTTTTTACCGACCGTCTCAGGAACTTCTTCATTCCGTCATACGCCTGGCCCAGGTCCTCCAAAATAGCCCCCGAGGCCAGTTCTGCAGCGGCCGGGGCCATGATGTCCCGGGCCGGAAAACTTGAAGGGGTGTTGTTGTTGAGGAGTACCACTTTTTCCGGTTCCCACTCCGAGACCAGGCTCAGCAGGCCGTTGTCGGCCCCAACAAAAAATTGCCCCTCGATTTCGGTGGCAATAAACGTGTTACCGGGGTTACCCAGTGAATCTACCGCTACCAGGTGTATGGTATTTTCAGGAAAATTCTGATAGGCCGAGCTCAGCACAAAGGCGCCCTGGGCCAGGTTGCCGGGGGCTATCCCGTGGCTGATATCGAGAAGAGTAACTTTGGGGTTTAGCTTGAGTAGTGTTGCTTTTAAAATGGCCACATAGGCATCACGATGACCGAAATCTGATGTAAGCGTGATTATTGCCATAAAACCATTAACAAAGAATTACGTAGCTTAGAATGGTGTAAAATTAGTTAAAAAATACCCATATTTGAGTTGTCATAAAGCATAAAACTATTGGTAGAAAAGGTAATAACCCTGGAACGCATCTCCCTGCCGGATTTTCTCGGTGTGGAGAATAAAAACATCGGCCGGCTGGCCAAAGCCTTTCCCCGAAGTAAAATTATTTCCCGCGGCAACCAAATACAGGTAAAGGGGGCTACAGCCGATATCCTGAAAATACAGGATATTCTTAACAGCCTCATTGCCCACTACCACAAGTTTGGTAAGGTTACGACTGAAAACGTGGAATCTTATATCCGGGAAGAGGAGACCCACCACCTGCCCCAAAGTGCCGAGGAGGCCCTGGTTTATGGCCCGCGGGGTAATGTTATCAAAGCCAAATCGGTTAACCAGCGTAAACTGGTAGAGGCTGTTTTTGCCAATGATATTGTTTTTGCCATTGGCCCGGCCGGTACCGGCAAAACCTATATTGCCGTAGCCCTGGCCGTACGGGCGCTGAAAAACAAGGAGGTAAAAAAAATCATCATCACCCGCCCGGCTGTGGAGGCCGGGGAAAGCCTGGGTTTCCTGCCCGGTGACCTGAAAGAAAAAGTTGACCCCTATCTGCGGCCGGTCTATGACGCCCTGGATGACATGGTACCGAAGGAAAAGCTGCGCTATTACTTAGAAAACGATAGTATTGAAATTGCCCCGCTGGCCTACATGCGCGGCCGTACCCTGCATAAGGCCTTTATTTTGCTCGATGAGGCCCAGAATACCACTCACATGCAGATTAAGATGTTTTTAACCCGCATGGGGCCGCAGTCGAAAGTGATTGTTACCGGGGATACCACCCAAATTGACTTGCCCAACAACCAGCACTCTGGCTTGCTTAAGGCTATTGACTTGCTCAAGGACATTGAGGGCATCGGGCTTGTGCACCTTCAAGGGAAAGACGTGGTACGCCACCGCCTGGTAAAGCAGATTGTGGCTGCTTACGAGAAAAACAAACCTGAATAGGCGGTTTTTTCGCCTTTGCCAATTATTTGTTATTCAAACAAAATCGTTATCTTGCATAGGGTAATTGCTTTGTTTTGCCATGTTTTACTGGTCAGGGTTTCCGTTTGTCAGGGTGGTGTTGTTCTTTATCCTGGGAATTCTTGCCGGTATATATTTGCCCCTTCCGGCTGCTCCTATAGGGCTTCTTTTGGGGCTGCCGGTTGTTGCCCTTATCGTTTTGCTGGCCAAACGGGGAAGCTGGCAGTTGCGGTATAATTTTCTGTACGGGATGGCTTTATCCTGGGTCTTTCTGGCCCTGGGTATGGTTTTTTTATTACAACGCACCGAAACCCGGCAGCCCAACCATCTCCTTCACCTGCCGTCAGCCAACTACTACGTGGCCAGGGTGGTTTCCGGTCCGGAGGTAAAAGGGGGGTACTTGCGCCTGCGTTTGCAGGTGGAAGCCATAGCCGCAGACGGCTGGCGCCCGGCTACCGGCAGGGTGCTGGCCTATTTCAGGTTGCCATTACGGCAAAGTCCTGCTTACAACGATAGGTTACTGATCAAGGGCGCCCCGTTTGAGGTTACCCCACCCCGTAATCCCAGAGAGTTTGACTACCGCCAATACCTGGCTTTCAATAATATCCACCACCAGCAATTTGTTGCTCAGGATGCATGGTTGAGGGTTCCCGGACAACAGCGGTTTGATGTTATCGGAGCGTCAATCAGGGTACGAAATTACCTCGCTGCTGTGCTGGGCGAGAATATTCACGGGGCTGAGGAACTGGCCATTGCCAAGGCGCTGATCCTGGGAGACAAAGGAGACCTGGGCAAGCCGGTACGGGAAGTATATGCGATGGCCGGGGCCATGCATGTGCTGGCGGTCAGCGGCCTGCATGTGGGGATTATCTATGTAGTGCTCCTTATGCTGCTCGGCCAAAAGCAAGGCAAAGTAAAAAAGCCTGGGCTGGTGGCGGTTGTGGTTATCCCAACCCTGTGGCTGTATGCCTTTGTTACCGGCCTCTCACCATCGGTGTTGCGGGCGGTTACCATGTTCTCTTTTCTGGCCCTGGCGCAGGTTTTTAACCGTAGGTCGCACACCCTCAATACCCTGGCCATAAGCGCTTTTATTTTGTTGCTTATTAACCCGTATATGATCATGGCGGTGGGGTTTCAACTTAGTTATGTAGCCGTGGTAGGGATTATCTTCCTATACCCTGTTGTTGAGCGTTGGTTTAATCCCGGCAACCGTATTTTACGGTTGGTATGGCAAATCACGGCTTTGTCGTTGGCGGCCCAGTTGGCTACTTCGCCCCTTTCGGCCCTGTATTTTCACCGTTTTCCTACCTATTTCCTGTTTTCCAACTTGCTGGTTATTCCGGCCGCCACACTTATTGTCTGGGGCGGGTTGGGGTTGTTATGCCTGGGAGCATTTTCTTCGCTTTTAGCGACTGCCATGGGCAAGCTGTTGGGTGGGCTTATTGGCTTGTTGAACCGGTTTCTTCATTGGATATCCCTGTTACCGATGGCCGACATCCATAACCTGGCGCCTACCATTGCCGACACCTGGTTGGTTTACGGCTTGCTTGTTTTTGCTTTTCTCTATCTTACGGCTGGCAAAGTTATGTATTTCCGCCTGGCTACGGCCCTAACCGTGGTGCTCTGCTTAAACCTGTTTTATGCCGGTTACCGCAGCCGGCACTTGCGGCAAATGGTATTCTACAGCATTAACCGGGGCTGGGCTGTTGACCTGGTAGCCGGTAGGCGCTTTGTCTCTTTTGCCGATACTGCCTTGCTGGCCGACCGGGAGAAGCGGGCTTTTTTAGTTACCCCATACCGCAGGTTTTATGGGCTAAAGCCTGCTTTGGCCAGGCCGGTACGGCAGCAAGTTGCCGGCCTGGGGGAAATAATTGCCTGGCAGGGGAAAACCCTGCTGCTGGCCAATCCTTGCCTTAAGCCCACAGAAATGCCGCCTTATTTCGACTTTGTTTTATACCGGGCGGGGCAATCGGCAGCTAAATGTTATCAGGATCAAATACTATTGCGTAAATTCGTGAGTGATGAAGGGGTGCGCTATCAGGTACACAATTTGCGTACCGAAGGCGCCCTGATTGTTGACCTTTAAGATGGATTTGTATGGAGTATGTGCAACAAACGATAACAGAAGGTATCGGCCGGATTACACTTGACCGTCCGGATAAGCGCAATGCGCTTAACCAGCAAGTGGTGGCCGAATTGCAGGCGGCTTTTGATGCGATGGCAGCCGATCAGCAGGTTAAGGTAATTATCCTGCAAGCCAACGGCAACGTATTTAGCGCGGGGGCCGATTTACAGTACCTGCAACAGTTGCAGCAAAACAGCTATGAAGAAAACCTGGCCGACTCTCACCACCTGAAAGACCTCTACCGGAAAATTTATACCCTGCCAAAGGTAGTGATTGCCGGGGTGCAGGGGCATGCCATTGCCGGGGGCTGCGGACTGATGACCGTTTGCGATTTTGCTTTTGCTGTCCCGGAGGCAAAATTTGGTTATACCGAAGTGAAAATTGGCTTTGTGCCGGCAATTGTTATGGTGTTTTTGTTGCGCAAACTTGGCGAGGCCCGGGCGCGGGAATTATTGTTGGGCGGAGAGCTTATCACCGCCAGCCGGGCTTACGAAATCGGCCTGCTTAATAAAGTAGTGCCTGGCGGGGAGTTGGCCGCCACTACCATGGCCTTTGCCCGTCAGTTAGCCGTATCTAACTCGGCCGCATCCATGGCTTATACCAAAAAGCTCATCTGCCAGGTACAAGACCAAGTGCTGTCTGCTGCGCTTGATCTCGCTGCGGCCACCAATGCCGAGGTACGGGCCACCGATGATTGCCGGCAGGGGATAGCCGCTTTTCTGGCGGGCAAAAAAATCAACTGGTAACAAAACCCTTGCCGCCCTTGCAGGACCCTCAGGAAATATTGTCCCGGATTTTTGGCTATGACCGGTTCCGGCCCGGGCAAAAGGAAATTATTGAGGCCGTCATGGCCGGCAACGATACGTTTGCCCTGTTGCCAACGGGGGGCGGCAAATCTGTTTGCTATCAGGTGCCGGCCCTGATGCAGGAAGGCCTGACACTGGTCATCACCCCGCTGGTGTCGTTGATGATTGACCAGACGGAAACCTTGCAGGCCAAAGGGGTTAAGGCGGTGGCGCTACATTCGGGCCTGACTTACCGGCAGATAGAAATAGCCCTGGATAATTGTGCCTATGGTAATACCAAACTGCTTTTTTGTGCCCCGGAAAGATTGACTTCGGCTGTTTTTCAGGAACGGCTGGAACAACTGAACTGCCGCCTTATTGCGGTGGACGAAGCCCATTGCGTTTCTGAGTGGGGCCATGATTTCCGGCCGGCTTATTTGCGCATCAAAGACTTACGGACAAAATTCCCCGGGGTACCGCTGCTTGCCTTAACCGCTACTGCTACCAGACGGGTAGAAGAGGAAATCGTGGATTTGCTGGGCCTGCAACAACCGGCTGTTTTTCGTACCTCTTTTCTGCGGGATAATTTGTCATTAGCGGTAAGAATGGTGGAAGACAAGGAGGCCAAACTGGTGGAAATATTGACCCGCCTGAAGGGCAGTGCCATTGTTTATGTCCGCTCCCGCAAAAAAGCCCGTGAAATTTCGCAATGGCTGACATTGAAAAATAATATTTCCAGCACCTATTACCATGCCGGGCTAACGGCTAAAAGCAGGCTTGAAAGACAGAAGATGTGGAAAAACAACCGTCACCGGGTTATGGTAGCCACCAATGCCTTTGGCATGGGTATCGATAAACCCGATGTACGGCTGGTGGTGCATTATGATATCCCGCCCGGGCTGGAAGCCTATTACCAGGAGGCCGGCCGGGCCGGCCGCGATGGCCGGCTGGCCTATGCGGTGATACTGGCGCAGCCAATGGATGAAAAACTTTTGCAGGAGAGGTTTAAAACCGCCCATCCGGAGATTACTTACCTGCGGCATATTTACCAGTGCCTGGCCAACTACTTTCAACTGGCGGTAGGCAGTGGCAAAGACCAGTCGTTGCCCTTTGACCTGGCCGGTTTCGTCAGGCGTTATAACCTGCAGTCGTTGCCCGCATTTCACGCACTAAAACGGTTAGAAGAGGAAGACCTGATCAGTCTGAGTGAGGCTATTCACATGCCTTCGGTGCTTAAAATCAATCTTTCGCACCAGGATTTATACGAGTTTCAGGTGGCCAATGCCCGGCACGATAGCTTTATCAAAGGGTTATTGCGCCTGTATGGCGGGCAATTGTTTGGCGACTTTGTACGTATAGAGGAGTTGAAGGTTGCCGGCTTTCTGAAGATGCCGGTAGATAAAGTGGAAAAACAACTAAACCAGTTGCACAAGCTTCAGGTAGTGACCTACATTCCCCGGACCGATAAGCCCAAAATAACCTTTGTTACCGAAAGGCTTAACCCCCAGGCTATTTTGCTCAAGCCACGCAGGCTGCAGGCCCTGAAAAAAGCGGGGGAAGAGCGTATGCAGGCCATGCTGGCTTACCTTGGCAACCACACGGCATGCCGTATGGCGCGGATTTTGCAGTACTTTGGCGAGCCAGGCGAAGAAAGCTGCGGCAAGTGCGATGTATGTATCCGCCACAGGCAGGCAACCAGGGATTACGCGCGGGACGTATTGGCCTTGCTTGCCACGGCCCCCCTGACCATGCAGGCCCTGTTGGCTGAATTTCCCTGGGAACATGAGCAAGAAGTTATGGCGGCCGTAAGGCAACTGTTGGATACGGCCGGCATCGAGCAAAAAGAAGGTAAACTACACCTTAAATAGGTGGTTAGCTAGGTGATGGTTATATTTGTTATGCAAACTAAACCAAACCGACTATGAAAAAAGCAGCGAGGGCAACGGCCCTTATACTCCTGATCGCCAACCTGGCTTATGGCCAGTGTGAGAAACTGTTTGATTTTAAGGAAGGTACTTCCTGGAAATGGGCTAATTATGACAAAAAAGGCAAACTGCTGTCAAAGACCTTTCAACGGGTGGAAAAGTTTACACAAACAGGAAATGGCTTTGCGGCTACAGTATCGGTGGTGCAAACAGATAAAGAGGGCGCCCAGGGGCCAAAGATTACCATGGACATGACCTGCAAGGAGGGGGTACTCTATTATGATATGAAAAAGTTTGTCCCCGATGAGTACCTGAAGGATGACGAGGGGGGCACCACTATTGCCATCGAAGGCAAGAACCTGGAGTTGCCCATAAATATGCAACCGGGGGATGTCCTGCCGGATGCTTCGGTAACCATGCGATTGGGCAGTGCCGATTCGCCCATGGGGCTTAAAATGACCGTTGATATTTTTAACCGCAAGGTAGAAGGCCAAGAAAACCTGCATACCCCGGCCGGTCAGTTTGATTGCCTGATTATCAGGCAAACCATCAAAACCAAAGCGGTTGTTACCTTCCAAATGACTTCTAAAGAGTGGTTCCAGCCTGATGTGGGCATGGTAAAGTCGGAAACGTATAACAAGAAAGGCAAACTTACCGGCTACGCTATCTTAACCGAATTCAGGAAATAGGTTTTGCCCGGCACCTGCCTTTTTTTTCCGGAAGAGAGGAACTTCGCATGTTTTCCTGCCAATGGTTGTCTAACCAGTAATCACATTTCGCTTAGCAGTTACCGTGGTTGTAAAGTATTTTTGTTTTAACTAATGAAGGAATAATGATGAGGAATCCGATTAAGTATTATGCACTGCTGGTTTTACTGGCCTTCTCTGTACCGGGGCTGGCGCAAACCATGCAAAAGGATATGGAATATCTGGCAGCCGATAAACTGGCAGGCAGGGAAACAGGTACTGCCGGGGAAGAAGCGGCTGCCAAATACCTGGCTAAAAGATTTAAAAAAATAGGCCTCGAGCCCAAAGGCACGGCCGGCTATTTTCAGGAGTTTTCGGTAAAACCGAGGTATAACCCCCACGCCAGGGTGCCGGTAGATACCAGCAAGGCCATTACCGGCAGGAATGTTATCGGCTATATTGATAATGGCGCCCCCACCACCGTCATCATTGGCGCCCACTTCGACCACCTGGGCTATGGTGGGGAAGGCTCCCTTTACGAAGGCAAGGAACCGGAAATCCATAACGGGGCCGATGACAATGCCAGCGGGGTAACCGTATTGTTGCAACTGGCAAATGACCTGCAGGGCAAGTACGCCCATAATAACTACTTGTTTATTGCCTTTTCGGGTGAGGAAAAAGGCCTTTGGGGCTCTAATTGGTTTAGTAAAAACCCCACGATCGACCTGGCTACCGTTAATTATATGATCAATATGGATATGGTGGGCCGCCTGAGTGCCGGGAAGGATTTGGCTATTTACGGTTCGGGGACCTCCCCGGCCTGGGACCCGTTGCTGGCCGAGATCGGCAAAGAAAAGGGCTTCAAACTGAAATTCCACCCCAGTGGTATCGGCCCTTCCGACCATACCTCTTTCTACCTGAAAGACTTACCGGTGCTGCACTTCTTTACCGGGCAGCATGAAGACTACCATAAGCCCACCGATGACTTTGATAAGATCAATTATGCGGGCATGCAAGAGGTGCAGGGCTTTATTGAGGAGGTCATCGCACGTACAGACAACAAAGGTAAAATTGAGTTTACCAAGACCAAAGATGAAGACCCCAACAAAGCCCCGAAATACTCGGTTGCCCTGGGCGTAATCCCAGACTACATGTACGATGGCAAGGGGATGCTCATCAGCGGGGTACGCGAAGGCCGTGCGGCTGAAAAAGCCGGCATTCGCAAAGGTGACATTGTTGTTAAAATGGGGGAGTATGAAGTGAATGACATGATGGGCTATATGAAAGCCCTGGGGAAATTCAAAAAAGGCGACAAAACCATTGTTACCGTGAAACGGGGCGAGGAAGAACTTGAGCTTGAAGTTGAATTTTAGTGATAACGATTGGATTAATGCGTAAATAAGCAGGGCTGTCGCGGCAGGTGGAACAAGCCACTTTGGCGACAGCCCGGTTTGGTTTTTTAGCACTATGTACAGATTATTTAACCTCCTGCTGGCACTGGCCTTGTCCGTGCCACTCTATGCCCAGAAGCTACAGGCCACTACCTACGATTTTCCCGATCCGGTTGATACCAAAACCAGGGAGATCAGCTACCAGGTAAAAAAGGTGTTTGTAGATACGGTTGGCGGGGTTTCGGCCACCAATGATTTTCCGGCTGCCCGGTTAAATGATTTTCAACTGGTGCATGGCAATCTTTATGCAGCTACCATTGAGCCGGAGAACACGCCCATTAACTATAGCCCCTGGTATGCCTTTAAAATATGGTCGGCAGAAAAGAAAAACATTTGGCTGCAGTTTGTTTATCCCCATGCCGGCCACCGTTATATCCCTAAACTCAGCTACGATGGCGAGCACTGGCAACCGGTTGAGTTGACCCGCTTTACCTTTCTTAAAGGGGGCTATGCCGTAATGAATATCGAGGTTAGCCCCGATACCTTATGGATAGCCGCCCAGGAGATAATGGATGCGCAACGTATTGGCGCCTGGTGTGAGGGCCTGGCCAAAGATGAGCGGGTAACCTTTAGTACCGTTGGCAAAAGCAAGCTTGGCCGTGATTTGTTTTTTATGGATTTCAACAACGGCAAAACCAAAAAGAAAGACATCATTGTTATTTTCAGCCGTCAGCACCCGCCCGAAGTAACCGGTTTTAAGGCCATGCAGGCTTTTTTGGATGAGCTGCTGGTGAATAGCCGGTCGGAGGCTTTTTTTAAGCAGTACCGGGTAGTGGTTTACCCCCTGCTTAACCCCGATGGGGTGGACCTCGGCCATTGGCGCCATAGTGCCGGGGGGATCGACCTTAACCGCGACTGGGCCTATTATAACCAGCCCGAAACCCGCCAGGTGGCCGATCATGTGGTAAACACTGCGGCTGCGGCTAACGCCAGGGTTATCCTCGGTATCGATTTTCACAGTACCCAGAAAGATGTTTTTTATACCCTGCCCGATTCGGGTTATGTATCTGCTATCCCCTGGTTTAAGCAAGCCTGGCTGGCTGGTATTGAAAACAGTATCGCTGATTATGCGTTAAACGAAAGCCCTTCGGGAATAGGCCAGCCGGTAACCAAAGGCTGGTTTTACACCCAATTTAAGGCTGAAGGGGTAACCTATGAGGTTGGGGATGAAACGCCCCGTGATTTCATTGAGCTAAAGGGCCGGGTAGCTGCCCGGCAAATGATGAAAGTATTGCTCGGGCATAATCCATAGCTGATATCAGGCTAAAACCTGCACCGGTAGTTTTTCCATAGAGCTTACTTCCAGGCTATGGTAGCCGGACTCTTCTGTTACCTTACCCTTCAGCAGGTAAATACCGGGGCCGCGCAAAGGGTATTGGCGGGCCACTTCGGGAAAATGCACAGTGTCAAGAAAATGCCCATCGGCATCGGTAAATGTGCCGAAGTACATCAGTTTTCTGTTGCCGGTAACTACAGTTTTACGGTGCACAAAATAACCGGTCATGGTTACCGGCTGGCCAACAAACCCCTTCATTTCTGTTACCTTAATGCTGGCGGGTGGTTCTGCGGCCAGTAAATCAAAGGGGTTACACAACGGGAACCCAAGCAGTTCTATCTGGTCGTGGGCATCTTCTATGGGCTTGGTGGTGAATTGGGGCAACCGGGGCCGGCCGGTGGGGGCATTAAACAAATCACCGGAGGTGTTTGTTTGCTTTTTGCCTGCCAGCAAAAAGTGCGCTTCCCACAGCAGTTGCTTCTTGTCCTGGCCGGTGAAGCGCAATGCCCCCACCCGGATAAGGGGCTTCACTTGCGCTATACTTAAGGGTACCCGCTGCAGCAGGTTAGCCAGCGAGGTAAACGGCCCCTGTTGCTGGCGGCTGGCAACAAGCTGCCCGATGGTTTTAAGCTCCATATCTTTTATCATGGCCAGGCCAAGGAAAATAGTGCTACCCTTGATGGTGGTTTCACTTTTGCAGGTGTTTATACAGGGCGCTTCTATAGTGGCCCCACACATCCGGGCCTCGTGCACATAGGTTTCGGTACGGTAAAAGCCACCGCCATTATTGATTACCGCTACCATATATTCCAGGGGAAAATAGGCTTTCAAAAACAGGCATTGGTAGCTTTCTACGGCATAGGAGGCCGAGTGCCCTTTGGCAAAGGCATAGCCGGCAAAACTTTCTATCTGGCGCCATATTTCTGCGGTTTCGGCTGCCGGAATGCCCCGTTGCCGGCAGTTGTTGAAAAACTTGTCTTTGGTCTTGCTAAATTCACTGCGCGAGCGGAACTTCCCCGACATGCCCCGCCTCAGATGGTCGGCTTCGCCCAGGGTGAGGCCGGCAAAATAATGGGCTACTTTTATCACGTCTTCCTGATAAACCATCACCCCAAAGGTGTCGGGCATGAGGTCGAGCAGGATAGGGTGGGCGCGTTGCTTTACCTCTTCGGGGTGGCGGAAGCGGTAAATGTATTCGCGCATCATCCCCGATTTGGCTACCCCCGGGCGGATAATAGAACTGGCCGCCACCAGTCCCAGGTAGGTATCTACCGCCAGCTTTTTGAGTAACATGCGCATGGCCGGTGATTCTACATAAAAGCAACCGATGGCCTCTCCCTGGCGCAGCAGTTGCTTTACCGCCTCATCTTTTTTAAACATAGTGATATTGTGCATATCAATGGCCGGCAAATACGGGTGGTTGTAACGGATGATGGTCAGCGCCTCTTTGATCTTGCCCAGGCCACGCTGGCTGAGGATATCAAATTTATGCAGGCCCACATCCTCGGCTATTTCCATGTCGATGTGGGTGGTAGGGTAACCTTTGGGGGGCAAGAAAGTAGTGGTAAAATAATGTACCGGTTTTTCCGTAATAATGATACCGCTGGCATGGACACTGAGGTGGCTGGGAAACCCGTGTATAAGGCGGGCATAGCGCAACACCAGTTGGCTTAACGTATCGGGGTTGGAGGGCGGCCCTGTTGTCCCCGAAAGCGCTTCAATCTCATGGGCAGGCAGGCCAAACACCTTGCCCAGTTCGCGGATGACTGCCTTTTGCTGAAAGGTATTGTAGGTGGCCAGCAAGGCGACATGCTTAAATCTTTTGAAAATATATTGGGTGATATCGTCCCGGTCGTGCCGGGAAAAGTCAATATCAAAGTCAGGTGGGTTTTTACGGTACAGATTGATAAACCGTTCAAAATAAAGGTCAAGGTCGATAGGGTCAACATCGGTGATGCGCAACAGGTAGGCCACAATGCTGTTGGCGCCACTGCCGCGGCCAACATAAAAATACCCTTGGGTGCGGGCATAGGACAGGATATCCCAGTTAATCAGAAAATAGGCCAGAAACCCTTTTTGGCGGATGATGGCCAGCTCTTTCTCTATGCGGGCATAAATCTTTTTGCCCGGGTTGGGGTATCTTTGCTTAACGGCTGCATAGCAAAGCTGTTTAACTTTTTCATAGTCGCCTGCTTCGGTGCCGGTATAGGTTTGTTGGTTGTTATGTTGGCCCTGGTCGCCAAAGGTAAAGTCGATGTGGCAACCGGCCAGGAGTTGCCTGGTGTTTTCAATGATTTGAGGGAAACCGGCAAAGGCCTGCTGTAATTCTTCCGGCTGCACAGGGCGGTCGGTTTTATCGGCTACTGCCGTGTCTGCCAGTTTGCTTAGCAGAGTGTTCAACGCAATGGCCCTGAGCAGCCGGTGAATATTAAAATCCTGCTGATGGCGGAAGGTTATGGGTTGCAGGATGACCAGTTTGGTAAGGGGGTGTTGCCGTGTTGAGAAACGCAATTTGTCAACCTGCTGTTTGTTGATACCGATGTATTCCCATTCCCGCAAAGTTGCCGGGGCTTTACCAAAGGGATAGATTACATAACAATGCTGAAAATCCGGGGCTATAGGGGGCAGGTCCGTTCCTGTATGCAGATAATGTGCGAGGAATTCGTTCAGTTCCTGGTAGCCCCGGTTGTTTTTGGCCAGGGCAACAAACTTTTGTTCGATAGCCTTACGGAAGTCGATACCCAATATGGGTTTAATACCGTACCTCGGGGCTAACCTGGCAAATTCAAGATTGGCCGAAGTATTGTTGATATCGGTCAGGGCCAGGGTGTCTAACCCCATATTTTTTCCCAGCGCCAGTAGTTCCCCGGGCGGCAACACTCCGTAACGAAGGCTGAAATAACTATGGTTGTTCAGGTACATGGGCCAATGGGTTGCCCGATAAATTACAAAATTACCGGTTCAGATGGCCGTAGTAAGGCAAATAAAAACAGGGGCCTACCAAATATTCAACAGTTTTACATTTTTGGCCTTGATATAACCTTCCTGCCCCTGCCATTCAATCTTATACCAGACATCCTGCCGGCCACTTACCACCACTTTATGGCCTTTGCCGGTAACATCTAACAGGTCGGCCCCGGCCGAAGGGGCAGCCATGATAAAGGTATTGTTTTTGATGATAATGCCGCGGTTATAGTCTTTGCCAAAATTCACCAGGATAAACAGGCCGGTCAGCAGGGCCAGCAATAAAAAGGTGTTTACCGGAGCGGGTTGCCGGAACTTTATTTTCTGATAGACTAGTAGGGCAAAGAGGGTAAGGCAGATAAGAATAAGCCCGAAAACCAGCCAGTTATAGTTTTTGTAATAGAGGTTGAAAAAGAAGGTAATGTCGTTATGTTCGTAGCCCTCTAACTCATTGGTTTCGGCCAGGTCTTCCATTTTTTGCAGGGCCTGTTCGTTGGCGGTAGCGAGGTAATATTCGTTTAAATAATACTGGGCCGAGGTAACATCCCCCAGGCCTTCTTTGATATAGGCCATTTTCAGCAGCATGGCAGGTGAGGCTTCCCCCTGATACCGGTAAATAGAATCATAAAGCTCAAACGACTGGGTAAACTGCTGTTGGGTAAAAAGCGAATCTGCACGTAATAAAAGGGGGTTGGTTGTTTGGGCAAAGCCACCCAGTTGATAAAGCACCAGGGTAAATAAGGTTGGCAGGAGTTTTTTTATCATTGGGTTTGCAATTAAAAGCTAAGCTGCTACATTTGCACTCGCAAATAAGGAATAAGCGCTTCTAAAAAGCAAATATTCCTTAGGTAAAGGCTGACGGGCTAGCTCAGTTGGTAGAGCAACGCCCTTTTAAGGCGTGGGTCCTGGGTTCGAGCCCCAGGCCCGTCACCACCAGCAAGGCTCCTGATTTCAGGGGCCTTTTTTTTGTACCATCAGGTTATTTTGTGCTCACCCGGGGCCCCGTACTGTCGTGTGTAGTGAGGCAGACGGGAAGCCCCAGCCTGTCCCGCACGGGGGTACGTTACCACGAACAAAGCTCCTGGTTTCAGGGACCTTTTATTTTTGCAGGATAATTTTTTGTACAACCTTGCTGTTTGACTGGGTTGTTTCTACCAGGTAAGGCCCCGGCCTCAGGGAGGTAAGGTTAAGGGTAATTTTATCAGAGTTGTTTGTTAATGGTTTATTGATCAGTAATTTTCCCTGGAGTGACAGCACCCGTACCCTTATATCCCCCTGCCGGAGCCCGGTTATGGTCATCTTATCGGTGACCGGGTTGGGGTAAATATGCAACAGGTGCTTATCTTCGGAGTTTTTCAATCCGGTTACCACCGCATCGCTTATTGTAAAAACCCCGCTTATATCTTCGTAAATTGTGCCACCAATATCCATTTCCAGCCTTATTCTGGCCTGATCGGTGAGGATAGGCGGTACCAACCAGGTGTAGGACAAAGTTTCGGGGGCAAGGTTTTCGGCCAGGGAAGTCCAGGTGTTGCCGCCATCGTCTGAGAAATGCAGGTTCCAGGCATCAAAAGTTACCAGGCCGTTTACCTGCCAGGTAATGTTGGTGGTGTAGCCACCGGCCAGGGTTTCATTGCCCATGGGGTAGTTCAGCATTAAGGGCACAAATACCCCGATGGCGAAATCATTGCTGATGCTTTCATAGTCGGGGCCCTGGTTGTCCATAACAATTTTTATTTTGGCATTAGGGGTGCTTACATCCGGTACCGTCCAGGTAAAGCTGAGCTGCGACACAGGCAGGTCAATCCCCAGTTCTTGCCAGGTAACACCGCTGTCGGTAGAAAAATACAGGTCCCAGTTATCTTGCGGGTGGGCGATCCGGATACTCCATTTGATGACAACTACCTGCCCCGGGTCGTAATTTTCGCCCCCTACGGGTGAGTCAAGGTCAACATGGGCAGAGGCCTGGCGCATAATGGCCAGGAATAGTACAGACAGAACAACGTATTTCATAGCATAGCGGTTAATTATATGTTTAAACATAATTCACCACAAAAAGGTTCCAACCTGCCTGGCCGTCAGGAAAGGACAGGGTGCCGCTTAAATGGCCGGTTACGGTCGAACAGATAGCGGTAGGTGGCCAGCCTGCGGTCTTCGGTGGCTTCGAGGAAGCGGGTTACGCCCAGCATTTTAGGGTTAAAATCACCTATCCATTGCATCTCCAGTGTCTGGAAATTGGTGTGTTTTTTTAATTCTTTTTCCGCCTCAACAAGCATAAAATAATCTACCCCGGTACCCTGGTATTCTGGTATCACACCATAGACGATGCCTACCAGTTGGGTCATGCGGTTGCTGCGCAGAGCCCGCCAAAAGCGCAGCTTATTGAACAGGCTGAGTTTGCCGTTAAAATCCCTGATGATCTGGTTGATATCGGGGATGTTGACCCACATAGCAATGGGTTGGTCTTTATAATACGCCAGCCAACTGATATACTTCCTGGCGATGGGCTTCATCTGCCGGAAAATCTGCCGGGCTTTTTCTGTTGATAAGGTTTTACCCCCTTCGTGTCTGGCCCAGGCCCGGTTATAAACTTCCCGGAAATCATCGGCAAACTTTGTCAGGTTTTTCGGGTCAATGGTTTTTACCTGATAATGCCCTTTGGCGGCAAAGCGGGCATGCAGGTTGTAGCCACGTTGTTGTAACTGGTTATTTTGTTGGTCGATTTTCAGGTAGAAACAAAGCTGGTTATAAAAAATACGGAAGCCGTAGGCCTCGAACAACTGTTGATAATAGGGCGGGTTATAATTCATGCCGTAAACCGGTGGCTTAAAGCCTTTAATCAACAGGCCCCACCAGTTGTTGCGCTCACCAAAGTTAATCGGCCCGTCCATGGCTTCCATGCCCCTTGCCTGCAGCCAGTTACGCGCCTGGTTGAAAAGAATATTGGCGGCTTGCTGGTTGTTTATGCAATCGAAAAAGCCTATACCACCCACCGGCAGGTCATCGCCCTTATTGGTGTATTTATTATTTACAAAAGCGGCAATGCGGCCAATAGCTTGTTGCTTATCATCAAATAAGAGCCAGCGGCAGACCTCCCCATGCCGGAAAAACGGGTTACGGGCAGGGTCGAAGATTTGTTCTATATCCTGGTCCAGCGGCCTGATCCAGTTGGGGTCATGACGGTTGATTGCCACATGTACCTGCAGGAATTGCCGGCCTTGCTTTTGGGTGCTAACCTCAGTTATTGTCATGGGCGCAAAGTTAGCCCGAAAAATTCATATGAATTTTTCGCCCGCAGGGCTGATGTAATTAACTGACAAACAATCGTTTGGTGGTTAATTTACGTCATTATTCATGATTTTCATGAATAATCCGGGTTAGTGCCTTGTGCGGCAGGGCCAAAATATCCGCTGCCGTAAGAAGGCATTATTTGCGGTGGTGTGGGGGTGAACCCGGGGAGATTATGGCCAATTCTGCAAAAAGTTGTTGTTTCCCCTGCTTGGGGCGGTTATTTTTGCAGGAGAACCAGGTAGTATGGCCATAGTTGTTATTGTTCAGCACGAAATCTTCCGGCAAAAATGGGCGACTGCCTTACAGGCCCAAGACCCCGGACTTCCGGTCAGCGTATATCCTGAAGTAACGGATAGCGGGGCGGTAGATTTCGCTCTGGCCTGGCGCCCACCGCAAGGGGTGTTTAACAGGTTCCCCAACCTTAAGGTAATTGCTTCTGCCGGGGCGGGGGTTGACCACATTTTGAAGGATCCGGATATTTCACCGGAGATTACCATTACCCGGGTAGTTGACCGGCAACTTACCCATGATATGACTTCTTACCTTATCGCCCAGGTTTACGGTTACCTGCGCAACTTACCCGGGTATCATGACTTACAGCGGCAGGAAAAGTGGCAACCGGGAAAATATCTTATGGAACGACAGGCACGTATCGGTATTATGGGGATGGGGGTGCTGGGCCAGGATGCCGCCCTGAAGTTAAGGCAGTTGGGCTTTCCGGTAAAGGGGTGGTCACGCTCCCCGAAGGAGGTAGCCGGTATCGAGGTGCTGGCGGGAGAAGCAAGGCTCAAGGAATTTTTGCAGCACACCGATGTGCTGATCTGCCTGCTGCCGCTAACTGCAAAAACCAGGAATATTCTTAACCGGCAAACTTTTCAGGCATTGCCGGGGGGGGCTTTTGTTATTAATGTGGCCCGTGGTGAGCACCTGGTAGAGGAGGACCTGCTGGCGGCCCTGGAAAGTGGCCATTTGGCCGGGGCTTGCCTCGATGTTTTCCGGGAAGAGCCCTTGCCGCAGGGCCACCCTTTCTGGCGGCACCCCAACATTATAATTACCCCGCACGTGGCCAGCATTACCAGCCCGGAAAGCGTAGCCCCGCAGATTGTGGCCAATTACCACAGGTTGCAGCGGGGAGAACCCTTGCAAAATGTTGTCTCGCGCCAGGCAGGTTATTAGCCGGAAAATTCAGTAGCTTTAACCCCGATATTCACGAAAATCGCGAATAATTATGGCTGGGTAAAAGGATTAAAGATAGTTCATGCAGTTGTTACTCTTCTTTCACCTCTTTTTTATGCCTGCCCGACAGCCCCCGCAACCGGTCTGGTCGGCAGCGGAGTTGGCCAGGGCTAACACCGCCAGCGATGCCGCTTATCTCACGGCAGCGGAGAAAAAAGTAATCCTGCTGGTTAACCTGGCCCGGCTGGATGGCAGGAAATACCTGCAAACCTATTTTCAGCAATTTAACCCTATACCTTATGCCAACATGGCCGGCTCGGGTAATGCCTATCTGGAGTCGCTGAAAAAAGACATGGAGGCTGCCAAAAATCTGCCCATGTTGCAGCCGGATGAGGACTTGTTTAAAGCCGCCCGCTACCATGCCCGTGATACCGGTAAGCATGGGCTGGTGGGGCATACTTCTTCTGACGGCACAACCTTTGCCAAACGGTTGCCCAGGTACGTGCAAGGATGGAAAACGATGGCGGAAAACTGCTCCTATGGCTACGAAGATGCCGTGCGTATTGTTGGCCAGTTGTTGTTGGACCAGGATGTGCCCAGCCTTGGGCACCGCAAGAGCATCCTTAACCCTGAATTGAAATATATTGGGGTGGCTATTGCCCCGCACAGTACGTATAGGTTTACTTGTGTTATGGACTTTTGTGCCAAGTTTGCCGACTGATCCTTAATAAATCGGTAATATCCCTTATACAATTGGTTAATAACTTCTGTTTACTTTTGTACCGGAAAACAGTAACCGTGTGTTACTGCCAAGTGGGAAGCGGCATTGACAGAATGGAGTTGGATGTCGCCACGGGAGTTAAGAAGGGAATTCCCATTAAAGCTGGTAATTACCGGCTATTTTTTTGTCAGAACTTCTTTAGCACCAGTTCTTTATTATAGTCCACGCAGTCGCCAATGGCCACCCCGCTGCGCCAGTTGCCGGAGATGTAGAGCCCGGGGTTGGCCTGTTCAAACGCATCAATGGCCTGCTGTATTTTATAATATCCCACATGAAACTGCGGTATAGCTTCCTTTTTAAGATAAAATTCCCGAAACTCCGGCCTGGCCCTGATGTCCATTACCCCGGCAAAAGAGTTTTCAGCTTCGGTAGCCTGTGTTGCCGCTTGCTCGGTTACTGCCGTATTATTGGCCCCACCCACAAATACTGTACTCAAAAGCTGGTTGGCGGGGGCAACCTGGGGGAAGAGGGCGGAGCTCCAGATAGCGCCCAGAAACGGCATATTCTCCTTTTGCGGGATGAGAAAGCCAAAGCCATCCGGGTCAAAGCCCATATCGTTTTTATGATAGGCAAGGTAAAGCAAGAGCATTGGGGCATAAAATACCTGCCTTAGTTCATCTTTAACCGCTTCTGCCAAACCGGTAAATATGTCGGCCGTAGCTTTGGTGGATACCGTAGAGATTACCTGCCGGCATATAATGGCCGTGCGCTTGCCTTCCCGGTCAAAACTTACCCGGTAACCTTCCCCTTCCCTGGTTACCGAAATTACGGTGCTGTTATACGCTGTTTTTTCTTTAAACGGGTGGGCCAGGCTATTGGTAAACGTGGACAGCCCTCCCTGAAACGAGGTTAAGATGCGCTTAAATTTTTTTTCTTTACGCTTCTTGATGGCCGCTTTTATCAGGGAACCGTGTTCCTGTTCCATGGCATACAGCTTTTTAAAAGTAGAGCGGAGGCTAAGTTTGGCCGGATCACCGGCATAAACCCCGGAAACCATCGGGTTAATCAGGTTTTCGAGGATGTCTTTGTTTAGCCTGCGGGTGAAAAAATCGGCAATACTCTCATCGTCTTTTGTCGTAGGCTTGACAAACGGCTCGCGTAAAAATGCCATTACACTTGCAAAGGGCAGCAAGCCGGTTTTGAGGATGCCGGGCCCGGGTTTGGCCGGGGTAAGTTTGCCCTTGAAATACAAATAGCGGTTTTTTTCTACATCAGGGGCGGTTAACACCTTATCACCAAGGCCGAGGTCATCAATCAGGGCCTGAACATTCTCATTCAGCATGATGGAGTTTGGCCCTTTTTCAACCTGGTAGCGGCCGGTTTTAGCCGTTTGAATTACCCCGCCAGCCCGGTTGCTGCTTTCCAGCAACAAGAAATCAACCCCTTTTTTATGTAAATAGTGCGCTGCCGTTAACCCCGAGATGCCGGCTCCAAGAACAATAGTATCTACTTTTTCCATCAGGGTAGGTTTAGTGCGATTTTACTCCAATTAACCAGGGTGTCAACCCAGTTGTCGTCATCATTCAAACAAGTAATGCGGTAAAACTCCGTTCCTCCGGCCGCCAGAAAATCCTCCCGGGCCTCTTCTCCGATTTCCTCGATAGTTTCCAGGCAATCGCTAACGAAAGCCGGGGTAACTACCGCCAGTTTTTTAACGCCTCCGGCCGCCAGCTTTTTAAGGATATCGGTAGTGTAGGGCTGTATCCAGGGGTCTTTGCCCAGTCGGGATTGAAAGGATATACTGTACTGTTCTGCCGGCAAACCTAGTGCCTGTGCCACGCGTTCGGTGGTCACCAGGCATTGGTGTTTGTAGCATACGGCATGAGCTTCGCTGGCCACCTGGCAGCAGTCCTGGTTTATCAGGCAATGGTTGCCGGTGGGGTCGGTTTTGCGCAAGTGCCTTTCCGGTACCCCGTGGTAAGAGAACAGCAGGTGGTCAAAGGTGGTTTTTGCTAACTGGCTGCGTATATTTTCTGTCAGTACACGCAAGTAATCTTCATCCTGGTAGAAGGGGGGGGCGGTGGTCAGGCTTATCCCGGGCAGCAGCCTGGCAAGCTGTTTGGCCACCTCTTCGTTTACCGTTTGCGTAGTTGACATGGCATATTGCGGGTATAATGGCACTACATACAGGTCGGTTATTTGCATGTCGTGTAATTGTTGTACAGCCGTGGCAATAGCAGGTTCGCCATAACGCATGGCCATGATAACCGGAATATTTAGTTTTTGCCCAACTTTGCGGGCCAGGTTTTCGGTATTAAAGATCAGGGGCGAACCTTCTGCTGTCCATATTTTTTGATACAGGGCGGCCGAATTAGCCGCCCGCCTGGGAACAATAGCGAAATTTACCAAAAAATACCGTAGTAAAAAGGGGACATCAATTACATAACGGTCCATTAAAAACTCCCGTAAATAGCGGCCTACGGCCTTTTCTTCCGGATGGTCGGGTGACCCCAGGTTTACAAGCAAAACGGCTGGCTTTTGTAGGCTGGCAGGGGACAAAATTTATCGGTTTAATTAAGTTTTGTCTATAAGTTTAGTTATATCGGCAAATATACGGCCGGCAGCAGTGGAAACGTAATTTATTTGGCCGTAGAGGCATAAAAATACCGCTTTCGTTATAATTAAATCCTTAATGCGGCATTTCTGTTGGCCATAAAATTACAATTTTGTACAACTTTACTATAATGAGCACAGCAGGATTCAACAGCCCCAAAAAACTCTATATTGCGGGCATAAATTATAAGAAAGCCGACACGGCTACGCGGGGTAAATTCAGCATTTCGGCCGCCAACCAGGAAGATTTAATCAAAAATGCCGTAGATAGGGGCATTGATGGCCTGTTGCTGGTTTCTACCTGTAACCGTACCGAGATTATTGGCTTTGCCGAACACCCATTTAAGCTTATTGAGTTGTTGAGCAATTATTGGCAGGAGGGTACGGTTAAAGAGTTTGCCAGCGTAGCCTATGTGTATAAAGCTGCCGAAGCGGTAACCCATTTGTTCCGGCTGGTATCGGGCCTGGATAGCCAGATACTTGGCGATTACGAAATTGTTGGCCAGTTGAAAAGGGCTTTTCAACTTAGTCAATCCCTGGGGGCAGTCAATACGTACCTCGATAAACTGTTCAGCCATTTAATGCATGCCAGTAAGCGGGTAAAAAACGAGACTGACCTGAGCTCGGGTACCACCTCGGTAGCCTATGCAGCCGTGCAGTTTTTACTCGCTGAGTTTACCACGCTAACCGATAAAACTGTTTTACTTTATGGCTTGGGAGAAATTGGTAAAAACACCTATAAGCACTTGCTGGAATATGCCCTGCCGGAAAAAATTGTTGTGGCTAACCGCTCGCAGGAGAAACTGAAGGAACTTATTGCCGGTAAGCCCCCGCACGTAGAAGTTTGTGAGATTGCCAACCTCAATAAGCAGGTTAGTAATACAGATATTATGATAGTGGCTACAGGTGCCGATCATCCTACCGTTACCAGCAATGATATTCCGGCCGGCAAAGAATTATTGATATTAGACCTGTCTATGCCCAGTAACGTAGCCCCTGAGGTCAAGGAGTTAAGCCATGTGCGCGTAGTGGATGTTGACCGGTTGTCAAAAATTACCAATGCCACCCTGGACCATCGCAGGGATGAGATACCCCGGGCCGAGGCTATTATTGCCGAAATTGAGCATGACTTTTTCGCCTGGCTGGATAACCGTAAGTTTGCCCCGGCCATTAATACCCTACGCCAATCGCTTGAAGAAATCCGCAGGAACGAAATCAACCAGCACCTGCGCAAGCGCGACCAGTTTACCAGCGAAGACCTGGACCATATTACGGCCCAACTGATGCAGAAAGTGGTGCGGCAGTTTGCCAAACACATGAAACCCAATAGCCTTGATGCCAACCAAACCCTTGATTTGATTTACCGTATTTTTGAGACAGAAAAAGAAGCGGTTGCATGAGCCAGGTAATCAGAATAGGGACCAGAGGCAGTAAACTTGCACTTTGGCAGGCATCGTTGGTAGAAAAAGAACTCACTTTGCATGGGATAAATTGCGCAGTGGTTACCGTAGAGTCGGAAGGTGACCAGCAACAAGACAAGCCTTTACATGAAATTGGCGGGGTGGGCCTGTTTACCCGCATGCTGGATGAGGCCATGCGCAGAAATGAAATAGATATTGCCGTACATTCCCTCAAAGATGTGCCCACCGAATTGCCGGAAGATATTGTGCAGATGGCCGTATTGCCGAGGGGCGATTTTAACGATATATTGGTTTATAAATCGGCAACAGCCCCTGATTTTGCGGATGACAGGCCGGCTGTTATTGCTACCGGCAGCCTCAGGCGCAAGGCCCAATGGCTGAGCCGCTATCCCCATCATACGGTGGTGGGGCTGCGCGGCAACGTACAGACCCGGTTGCGTAAACTGGCAGAATCAGATTGGCTGGGGGCTATTTTTGCCCGTGCCGGTTTGGAAAGGGTTAATGAATTGCCGGCCAACAGTATTATTTTGGACTGGATGGTGCCCGCCCCTGCGCAAGGGGCCATTATGGTAACGGCCCGCCTGCAAGATGCTGCTTTGGTTGCCGAGCTAAGGCCCGTATTGAACCACCCGGCTACCGAACGTATGGTGGCTATTGAGCGTGACTTTATGCGTACCCTTGAAGGCGGCTGTACTTCGCCTATTGGCGCACATGCGCAGTTAGACGGCAAAAAAGTGCTCTTCAAGGGCGGTGTTTACAGCATCAACGGGGAAAGAAAAGTGGAAGTGAATGTTGCCGGGGAGGCCGGGGCGCAAGGCCTGGGCGTACAGTGGGCACAGGAAGTACTGGCCCGGGGGGGCGAGGCCATTATTGAGGAGATCAGGAAAAACCTTACACCGTGATGGTAAAGGTGGTACAAACACATAGTAACCAGGCGCCAGTATCCGGCAACGTACACAAAGTGCTGAGTACCAAGCTATTGCCTATAGGAGAGCGAACCCGCTTGCGGGCACATAATATTCAGGTTAAAGAAGTTGCCTTTATCGAGAAGCATTTTCGTCAGCCTGACTTGTCATTTACCACCCCGGTAAATGCCCTTTTTACCAGTGTGCAGGCAGTAAAATCATTGCAGCACAATGGTTTTAACTTCGCTAAAATCAAAGCCGCCTATTGTGTGGGTGGTAAGACGGCCGTAGCCCTTAACCACCTGGGGGTAACCGTAGCCGTAGCGGCCCGCTCTGCGCATGAGTTGGGCAAGGTTATCACAGCGAACTATCGCCAGCATAAATTTGTGGCTTTTGTGGGCAATTTACGCAGGGATGAACTGTTTGAGCTGCTGGCCGGCCATCAGGTTGCGGTAACAGAGGTGGTGGTTTACGATACGGTCATCCTGCCAAAGCTGTTAGGTGAACAGTTTGACAGGGTGCTGTTTTTTAGCCCTTCGGGGGTGCGGGGCTACGTGGAAGGGGGCAATACTACCCATGCTGCGGCCTATTGCCTGGGCGATACTACCGCTTCGGAAGCAAAAAAATATTTTAACCGGGTGCACACTGCCCCCGAACCGCAGGTAAAAGTTTTAGTGGACTATTTAATTGCAGACATAAAAGACCATGCATAGGACCAGAAGATTACGAAACAGCAATAGTTTGCGCAGGCTGGTGAGGGAAAACCAGTTGTCGGTAAATGATTTTGTTTACCCCCTGTTTATTGAGGAAGGGGAGAACATCGATGCCCCCATTTCTTCCATGCCCGGGGTAAACCGCTACTCGGTGGATAAACTGCCCGGGATTATGGATAAGGTAGCTGCGGCCAGGATACCGGCCGTATTACTTTTTGGCATCCCCGCCAGCAAAGATGAGGAGGGTGCTGAAACCTGGAATGATGAGGGTATAATTCAACGGGCTGTCCGTTATATCAAAAAGGACTATCCGCAGGTTACCGTAATTACCGATGTTTGTTTTTGTGAATATACTTCGCATGGCCATTGCGGGGTGCTGGTAGATGATTATGTGGATAATGACCTTACCCTTGGCAATATCCGCAAGCAGGTGCTGTCACACGCCCGGGCCGGGGCCGACATGGTAGCCCCTTCGGGAATGATGGACGGCACCATTGAAAATATTCGCGAGGCACTCGATGCTAATGGCTATCCCAACCTGCCTGTTATGGCCTATACGGTTAAATATGCTTCGGCTTTTTATGGCCCGTTTCGTGAGGCGGCCGACTCGGCCCCTTCTTTTGGTGACCGTAAGACCTACCAGATGGACCCCGCCAACAGCCGTGAAGGGTTGCTGGAAGCCGAATATGATGATCTGGAAGGCGCTGATATCCTCATGGTGAAACCGGCCATGGCTTACCTTGATGTGGTAAGGGCCCTGAAAGAAAACTTTAATAAACCCATTGCGGCCTATAATGTGAGTGGCGAATATGCCATGATTAAAGCGGCCGCAGCCAAGGGCTGGATTGATGGTGATAAGGTAATGATGGAACTGCTGTTATCCATAAAGCGGGCGGGGGCCGATATCATCATTACCTATTTTGCCCTGGAGGCAGCCGGACTTCTTAACAAGGTGAATTATGAATAGATCATTTAATAAATCTGCTGCCGCTTTGCAGCGTGCCGAAAAAGTATTGGTTGGCGGGGTCAACAGCCCGGTGCGGGCCTTTGCTTCGGTTGGCGGCCAGCCCCTGTTCATCAGCCATGCCAGCGGGCCGTTTATCTACGATGTGGATGGTAACGAATACATTGACCTCGTATTATCTTATGGCCCCATGATCCTCGGCCATGGGTATCCGCAGGTAAGGAAGGCCGTGGCGGCAGCCGTTGAACTGGGTTTTAGTTACGGGGCTACTGCCGAAAAAGAAATTTACCTGGCCGAATTAATTACCGGGGCTTTCCCAACCATTGACAAAATCCGCTTTGTTAACTCCGGTACCGAAGCGGTGCTGAGTGCCATTCGCCTGGCACGGGCTTATACCGGCCGCGATAAGATTATTAAATTTTCCGGCTGCTATCACGGCCATATGGATGCCCTGCTGGTAGCGGCCGGCTCGGGGCTGGCTACGCTAAGCCTGCCGGCTAGCAAAGGGGTGCCGCAGGCAGCAGTAGGTAATACCCTGGTGGCAGAATACAATAACATTGACACAGTGGCGGAATTATTTTCGCAGCATGACGATATAGCCGCGGTTATCCTGGAGCCCGTGGCCGGCAATATGGGGGTAGTGGTGCCCACGGCTGAGTTTTTACAGGGCCTGGCAGCGCTGGCGGCTGATCATGGGGCACTGATCATTGTGGATGAGGTAATGACCGGTTTTCGGGCAAAGTTTGGCGGCACCCAGGACCTGGTGGGCATTAAAGCTGACATTACCTGCCTCGGCAAAGTAATTGGCGGGGGCTTTCCCGTGGGGGCTTACGGTGCCCGGGCAGAAATTATGGATATGGTAGCGCCCCTGGGAGAGGTGTACCAGGCGGGCACTTTATCAGGTAATCCGGTAGCCATGGCAGCCGGCCTGGCAACGCTTACCGAACTACAAAAGCAAAATCCTTATCAGCAATTTACCGGGAGAACAACTTCCCTGGCCGAGACCATGAAAGCGGCCGCTGACGAAGCCGGTATCCCGGTTACCGTTAATGCTTTTGGTTCCATGATTAACCCGTTTTTTACAGCCGGAGAAGTAACCGATTTTAAATCGGCACAAGCCAGCGATACCCGATTATTTGGTAAGTTCTTCTGGCAAATGATCAAAAATGGCGTTTTCTTGCCACCATCGCAGTTCGAGTCGTGGTTTTTGTCAACCGCCCTGCTGGAGGTAGAATTTGAACGCCTGGAAAAAATTGTTTATCAATCAATTATCAACCTGAAAAAATAATGACCGCTTTTAACGATAACTTTTTA
>JALSJF010000011.1 GCA_026989505.1 Cyclobacteriaceae bacterium | reverse complement strand
GCGTTGGTGCTGCGGTAAAGTTAAGGGTACCCTAAGCTGCCCTTTCAGGGCGGTGGGTTGTTTTGGGTGGATTGCCGAAGGCGCTGCCTTTGGTTGGGTTAACCTGGGCTTTCAGCCCGTTATTATTTGGGCCACAATTTTGGTCTTTTAACAATAAAAAGAAGGCTACTGCTCATTTTCGGTCAGCTCTTTTCTCTTTTGGAAGTATTCTTCCACTTCTTTTACCCCCCAGGCGTTAAAGGTTTGTTCTTTGCTTAGCCCGCCTTTACGCCCAACATATACGCCATATTGCATAGCATTATAACCGGCAACTTCATGGGCATCGGGGTTGATGCTGATGTGTACCCCTTTGTCAAGGGCTTTATGTACCCAACGCCAGTCGATATCGAGGCGTTTGGGGTGGGCATTAATTTCGATGATGACACCAAACTCGGCACAGGCATTGATAACGGCCTCATGATCTACGGGATAACCCTGTCTTTCCAGCAGCAGCCGTCCGGTCAGGTGGCCCAGAAAAGTGGTAAACGGATTGGCAATGGCGGTTATTAACCGCCCGGTAGCCTTAACCTTATCCATATTCAGGCCCGAATGGATCGAGGCCACCACAAAATCGAACGATTTAAGTGTTTCGTTGTCATAGTCCAACGCCCCGTCAGCCAGGATATCGGCCTCGATGCCCTTGAATATTTTAAAGGGGGCTAACTGCTGGTTGAGCTGGTCAATTTCTTCCTGTTGCTGCCTTACCCGTTCTTCAAACATGCCGTTGGCATAAAAATTGGCGGCCTTGCTATGGTCGGAAACCCCCAGGTATTCATACCCCATATCCCGGCAGGCTTCGGCCATTTCCAGCACGGTGTTTTGGCCGTCACTATAGGTGGTGTGGTTGTGGATTATACCCTTTAAATCCTTTAGTTCGATAAGTTCCGGCAGTTTATTGATGGCTGCCAGGGGGATTTCCCAGGTGCCCTCCCGTATTTCCGGGGCACAATAGGCCAGTCCGGCCGCCCGGTAAGCATCGGTCTCTTGCGGCCAGTTTTGCTGGCGGATAAGATCAATAAACCTGCCATCACCAGCGGCCTGGTTTAAATGCTCCTGGGCTCCGGTTTTTAGCAGTAGCTGCTGCGTAAACTTCTCATCCGTGGTTGGATAAAAAGCCACCGCTACGGTTACCGCGCCAACTGTTTGCCCTCTCCAGCTAAAAGGGCCTGATCTCTTTTTGTCATGGACGAGGGTAGGCAGGGTAGGTAAAAATTCCGATAACTCACGGAGTGGCACGGTGGTTAGCAGTTCAATAGTATTGATTACTTCCCACTTGCGCCTGAGCTTACCCACCGGGGCTGCCTGTGCTTCCGGGAAGGCAGCTTTTATGGCTGCCATCAGCTCGCAGCTTATCTTTTCGGCTTCGTCATAGCGGATAAACCCTGCACAGGCAATAGCATAATCTACTACGGCCAACAGGTTTTGGATGGTTTTTGGCCCGTACCCTTTTACTGCGAGAAGCTTGTCAGACCGGAGCAATTCTTGCAGGGCATATTTATCGGTAACGCCAAAGTCCTGCCACATAGCCCGCAGCTTTTTGGGCCCCAGCCCACGAAAGGACAACAACTCCCTTAACCCTTCGGGGGTTTGCGCAAGATAGTTTTGCAGCAGGCTGGCACCCCCGGTGGCAGCAATTTCCCGGATAGTGGCGGCTACCGACCGGCCAATACCGTCAATTTGTTGCAACGCATCAGCGGACAGGCCCGCCAACGGCCGGGGGAAGTATTCGAGCTGCTGAACAGCTTTCTGGTAGCTGCGGATTTTAAATTCGTTGTCGCCATGAAGTTCCATGAACTTCACCAGTTGTTTTAAATAGCTGAGGATTTCTTTATTGCGCATAATTTCACTTCCTGAATAGGGCTTAACTTTCTGAAATACCATACATTTACCCGTGGGTGTCAATTATACAAGTTCTTGCAAAATAAATCAGCCTGCAGGAACATGTTTATACCAACTTAATCGGGCTTAAACTCGTAGAACCTAACAGAACTATGCTCAAATTTTCGATCAGAAGCTTATTTTTTGTTTTACTCCTGCCGGCATTGCCCCTGTTGGCACAGGTGCAGCAACCCGGGCGTTTTGAGATTGAACTGGAACCCTTTGAGGATTCGTATGAAGTATTATCGGGCGAGGAGAAGGGTGTATTGGTGTACCGGCCGATGAATTTTTTTGAATCCGGCAGAGAGCTGTGGCGCTTTATTAAACTGGATACCACACTGAAGAAACAATGGCTGAAAGAATATTATATTGACCGGGAGCATATTTTCCGCGGCTATGCCTATCATGACAATAATTACTTTTTCCTGTTTCAGATTACTGCCCGTGGGGGCCGGGATATGCTGCTCTTGCAGATGAACGATTTTACCGGGGATACCTTGCAGCACACGATAAGGAACCTGGTACCCCTACAACTGGAAGCTTTTGAAATAAGTGATAATGCCGCCCTGATCGGAGGCTACTTCAATAATGACCCGGTGGTGATATATTATGACCTGACCACCCGGAAAACCAAAGTGTTGCCGGGTATTTTTGGCAATAAAACCGAGTTGGTGCAGGTGAAAATTGAAGATGACCAGATTAAGGTGCTGGTTACCGCCAGGACTATCGACAACCGTAATACCCTGGCCATAAAAACCTATGATCTGGACGGCAATTATCTTGACAATTATGTTTTTAACCCTGTGGACGAAACAGGCCTTATTTTTGGCCGGGTGGCGGAAGCCGATAACGTAGGCACGCTTATATGTGGCACCTACGGGGCCCGGAGGTCGGATTACTCCCGGGGCTTGTTTATTGCCCAACATAAATATAAGGAAGGTCAGGTGCTGAAGTATTTTAATTATGCCGACCTCGACAACTTTTTTACCTATATGCGGGCTAAACGGCAGCTCAGGATAGCTAACCGCATCAACCGCAAAAAAATTAAAGGAAAAAAAATAAAATTCAACTATCGCTTACTGGTACATGAGGTACTGAAAACTGGCGATAATTATATCATGCTGGGCGAGGCGTTTTACCCAAAATACGAAACGGGCACTGCTGTTCCTATCAGCTATGGGGGATATGCCTCTTACCTTTCGCCCCACCAGCGAATACCGGTTAATTTTGCCGGCTATAAATATACCCACGCGGTGGTAATTGCCTTTGATAAAAATGGCCGGAAATTATGGGATAACAGTTTTCAGATAGAGGATGTGCTGTCTTTTTCGCTCGACCAGTTTGTGCATGCCGATGTGGTGGGCGATAAGGTAATTTTGCTTTACAAATACGATAATGAAATCAGGTCGAAAATCATCAGTGGCGGTGAGGTGCTGGAGGGCAGGTCATACGATAACCTCAGGCTCACGTTTGCTGATGATGTGGCCAGCAAAAACACCTTTGGCGATATTGGCGGCCTTGAAAAATGGTACGGCCACTATTTTTATGCTTATGGCATCCAAAAGATAAAAAACCTGCGCGATTCGGGTGTCAAGCTTAACCGCAGGGTGTTTTATATTAATAAGATTATCTATACGGATACCGCTGATGAAGATAAGGAAAAAGGCTTAAGCGAAGATTGACCTTAGGGCTTTAGGCTTATTTCCCGAATCCTGTCAGGGTTTTTTCAATAATTTCACAGCACGCCAGCAACTGCTCTTCCGTCATTACCAGGGGTGGGGCAAAGCGGATGATATTGCCGTGGGTGGGTTTGGCCAGCAGGCCGTTTTCTTTCAGGGCCACACAAATATCCCAGGCGGTGCTGCTTTCGGGGCGGTCGTTGATCAGCAGGGCATTGAGCAGGCCTTTGCCCCTTACCGACAGCACCAGGTCGTTTGTTTGTGCCAGCCGGGCCATCCGTTCGCGGAAAATTTTGCCCAGTCGGGCAGCGTTGGCCGCCAGCCCTTCTTTTTTTACTACCTCGAGGGCGGCAATGGCCACTTTGGCTGCCAGTGGGTTGCCGCCAAAGGTAGAACCATGCTGGCCGGGCTTGATTACGTTCATAACCTCATTATCGGCCAACACAGCCGACACCGGATAAGCACCACCCGACAGGGCTTTGCCCAGGATAAGCACATCGGGTTTAATGTCTTCGTGGTCACAGGCCAGCAGTTTGCCGGTGCGGGCAATGCCGGTTTGTACCTCATCAGCCACAAACAGCACCCTGGCCGCCTGGCAGGCCTCGTAGGCCTGGCGCAGATAGCCTTCATCGGGCACAAACACCCCGGCCTCGCCCTGTATGGGTTCTACCAGAAAACCGGCCACATCGGGGTCCTGCAGGGCAGCTTCCAGGGCGGCTATATCATTATGGGGGATACGGACAAAGCCCGTGGTAAAAGGGCCGAAATTAGTCCGGGCATCGGGGTCGTTGGAAAAGGAGATAATGGTGGTGGTGCGGCCATGGAAGTTGTTCTCGCAAACAATAATTTTTGCCTGGTTGCCGGCAATGCCTTTTACTTCATAGGCCCATTTTCGGGTAAGCTTAATTGCTGTTTCCACGGCTTCGGCCCCGGTATTCATCGGCAACACCTTGTCGTAACCAAAATACTCGGTAATGTATTTTTCGTAGGCGCCCAGCACATCATTATAAAAGGCCCGCGAAGTAAGGGTTAACGTAGCGGCCTGGTCTTGCAGGGCCTGCACAATTTTGGGGTGGCAATGGCCCTGGTTTACGGCTGAGTAGGCCGACAGGAAATCATAATACCGCTTGCCTTCGGCATCCCAAACATATACCCCCTCACCACGGGCCAGGACTACCGGCAGCGGGTGGTAATTATGGGCGCCATACTTGTCTTCCAGCATCATTGCTGCCTTACTTTTTTCCATTACATCAGCCATAGCAAACTTTTTTCAACAAAAATAGCAGTTGTTTTGCCGAAAAAACATCATGGTTGCCCTATTTCATCAGCAAAAGGATAGCCTGGCCATTATTCTAACGAAAAGAACCAACTTGTTTGGCTGTTTTATTGAAAAAACCGATATTTGCACTCCAAATTTTAAGAAAAGAGAAAATACACGATCATGTCGCGAGTTTGTGAAATTACCGGTAAAAGGCCCAGAGTAGGAAATAACGTATCGCACTCCAATATCAAAACCAAGCGCAAGTTTTATCCTAACCTGCAAACCAAGCGTTTTTACATTCCTGAAGAGAATAAGTGGATAACCTTGAAGGTTTCGGCTTCGGCCTTGCGTACCATTAATAAAAAAGGCATTACCGCTGTTCTGAAAGACGCACGGAAAAAAGGAAATATCTTGGTATAATTGGTTTTGGCCAATTTACCCGGATAATGAAAACCTTAGTTAAACATAAATTTCTCCTGGCCCTTATCTTAGGGTCAGGATTTTCTTTTGCCCAAAAACCAGCCCAACCGGCCGATTTCCTCAGTAGCGAGTTCCATCAGGGCAGGCGCGAGAAATTACGCCTGGCTCTGCCCCCCAACTCGGTGGCCGTGTTTTTTGCCAATGCCGTGCGCAACCGGGCCAACGATGTTGACTACGTCTATCATCAGGACCCTGATTTTTACTACCTTACCGGTTACCGGGAGCCCAATGCCGTGTTGCTGGTTTTTAAGGAGGCACAGCAAAAAACCGATGGTACTACCTATAACGAGATAATATTTGTACAACCGCGCAATGCCTTTTACGAAATGTGGACCGGCCGCAGGCTGGGCACAGCCGGGGTAAAGGAAGTACTGGGCTTCCGGGAGGTGTTTAAAAATATTGAATTTAAAGATTATCCGCTTGATTTCAGCAAATTTGATGTTGTACTGTTTACCGATTTTAAGGATGATGTGCGTGATGATGCCCGCAACGAAGGCGACCTGTATGATTTGATTGCCCAGTTTAAACAGAAGGTAAACTATCCGGCCAAAGGGGGCGCTGAAATAGCTCCTGAGCCGGCTGCTGCCAACCTCGATACGCAATCGTTGTTCACCATTATGGGCAACCTGCGTGGCATTAAAACCCCGGAGGAAATCCAACTGCTGAAAAAGGCCATTAATATTTCTGCGGTCGGCCAGGTAGAAGTAATGAAAGCCATGCGCCCGGGGATGTCGGAAACCGAGATACAAGGCATCCATGAGTTTGTCTTTAAAAAATACGGGGCGGAATATGAGGGCTATCCTTCCATAGTCGGGGCCGGTAATAACGGCTGTATCCTGCATTATATTGAAAACAATAAGCCGAAAATAAGCAGCAAGGAAATGGTGCTGATGGACCTGGGGGCTGAGTACCATGGTTATACGGCCGATGTAACCCGTACCATTCCGGTAAATGGTAAGTTTAGTCCGGAGCAAAAAGCTATTTATGAATTGGTGCTGAAGGCCCAGAATGCCGCCATTGAAGCCAGCGTGGCCGGCAATACCTGGAAAGCCACCGGCAAAATTGCCCGCGATATCATCAACCAGGGGTTATATGAACTGGGCATTATTACAAAAGTAAAACAGCGGCACATGTACTACCCCCATGGCCTGGGTCACCACATTGGCCTCGATGTGCACGACAACGGCCCGTATGAAGTATTTGCCCCCGGCATGGTATTTACCGTGGAGCCAGGCATTTATATTCCGGCCGGCAGCCCCTGCGATGAAAAATGGTGGGGTATTGCCGTGCGCATAGAAGACGATATCTTAATTGACGAAAATGGCCAACCGGTGTTGCTCTCGGGCCTGGCCCCGCGTACGGTAGAAGACATTGAGAAAACGATGGCCGAGCCCAGTGTACTCAACCAGTTTATTTTACCCGACCTGGATGAAGAAAAATAATTGTTGTAAAAGGTAAGGGGGGAGCATCCGCTACTTTTGCAGTACGTTATATCACCGGGTTTCATGAAGAAACACAGGGTGGGCTACGGAATGGTAAAATCCTGAACCCGGCC
>JALSJF010000010.1 GCA_026989505.1 Cyclobacteriaceae bacterium | reverse complement strand
CAGTTGGTCGGCCCGGTTATTGAGTGACGGCCAGTTGGGAATACCAATGGTTTTACCGTAACCGGTGAACAACGTAACCGCACTGGCTTTACAGAGGATAACCCGTTCCCCCGGGCCGATGATACCGTCAGGAAGCACGGTTTCCGTACGGGAATCGGCCAGGGTTAGGCCCTGAAGCAACAGCCGTTTGCCCGACCGGTTAACAAGCTCGAGGTATTCTTCTTCAGGCAGGTTCACAGGAGGCGAAGGGTCGGCCATGATCTCGGTTATCAGCACTTCACCAAACTGCGGATAGCCGAGAGGCTGATAAACAAAACCATAGAATGACTGGTTGGTCATATTATTGAATTTATCCGCCAGGCTATCGACCACCAGGGTATAATTATTGCCCGTTACTAAGGGTTGGGAGAAAAAAAGTACGACCCACCGGGAACTATCCGGGTCCACGCTTATTGACTCCGGAGGACCCACGGACACCAGCGAAAAGTTGCCGGTTGCCGGATTCAAAACCGGCTCATTAAACCGTACGGCAATAGTTTGCGGGTAATTAGCATAGACTGTATCGATTTGTGGTGGCGCAAAGTCGGGCACAAAACGAACTTCCAGCCCGGTTTGCCCATTAGCAAAACAGTCGGCCAGGTAGCCGATGGTTAACGTATTGGTTTGTTCCGGGATAAATGGCTGAATGAATGAAAGCGTAAGCTGATTATAGTCAATAGTTACTTGTTGCAGGGCATTTGGCGGCTCAATATTGGCTGATCCCAGGGTATCCCGCAACGGTTCGTTAAAGGTGATAACGATAGAGCTTGGTAACACCTGGTGGTTCAATATTACCGGTGGTACGGTATCGGTAGCAGCCAAAACCGAATTTTGCTGGCCGGGGCTACCGCCTTGTAAGGCAACTGCGGCCTGCCAGTTTAAGTAACCCGAGCATGGATGGTAAGGGTTGATCCGTTCCAGGCTCCAGCCGCCTTCCGTTTTGCTATTATCCGCGTACCAATCTTTATCGTAAACAACCAGGTCCATTAGCTGAGCACTGCTGTTGAGCAGGTAAATACTGTCGCCATTGTTGTTCAGCGAAGGCCAGGGGGAAAGGCCAAGCGCCTGCCCGTAGGGTGCCAGCAGGGGCGCCCCGCTCGCGCTGCTGAGGATAAGCAGGGAATCCGGAAGTAAAACAATTCCTGGTACTATTGCCGTACTAACTTTATCCTTTAATGACCATCCCGTCATGTCAATGGCCCGGTTGCTGGCATTAAACAACTCCAGGTATTCGGTTCCGGGCAAATCTTCCCTGGGGGTTGGGTCGGCCATGATTTCATTGATTACCACATCGCCATAGCGTACGGGGGCGCTACTGACATAAACCACCTGCAACATGGTGTCGGCCATGAGGTTAAGGGCAAGGTCTTTTATCCCGCTAACCCATAAAGCGTTGAGCACCGCCAGGTTGTTGGTAAAAGTAAGGGAGATACTGCTATCGGCAACGCCCAGGCTGGCCGGGGACTCCGTGTTATTCAATAGATAATTGGCGGTATTGGCGGCCGAGAGTGTATCAATTGCTTCGTTAAACCTTAGCAGCAAGGTGTATTCATCCGTGGCCATAACCGTATCGATTGCGGGAGGCTGCATGTCAACATAGGCTGAGCCGGTTACGGCTATATCATCAAAATAAAACCTGGTGGAGCGGGTGGCCGTATAAATACAGCTAACGCCAAAATAGGCAGAAGTAAAATAAGCGGCATCGGTAACTGTGCCCTCGGTAACCCAGGTTGTTTCTGTAGCCAGCCTTGAGGATAACAGCCAGTTGCCGCTGGCCGTCCGGCTAACTTGCACCTGTACGTCAACATTTGACAATGACAGCCGTCCGTCTAGCCCGTCAATTATTTTCACTGCGGTTAACCCCTCCTGCCGGTATAGGCTTACTTCGTCAGGGGTGCCGCCCAGCTTCACGAAATAGCCGTTCAGGCTGCCGTTCAGGTTTTCGCGGTCGGCAACAAGGTAAATTTTGCTGTAATTACTGCCGGAAGGGTTGAATGCCATGCGTACCCGGAATGCCCAGGTGGCGTCATTAATCGTAGTGGAGGGGGTGGCTAGAAATGCCGTACCGCTGACCGCGGGGGCGTTGAGCTGCAGGGCAGCAGCCGTCACCGTAAACAGGGCGGTATCCCCTGCCCAGGCCGGGTTTTGGGTAAAATCCCCATCAGCAAAATCTTCGGTCCACTGCGAAAAACTTGTTTGCCAAAGGAAAAACAAGAAGAAAAATCCTGTTGCTTTCATTAGTTTTGCGCTGATAAACAATGGGAAATATAGTAAATACGTTAAATAAATAAAAATATGAAATTAGCTGTTGTGGGCGCTACCGGCCTGGTGGGGGGTGAAATACTGGAAGTTCTTGAGGAATTGTCATTTCAGGTAGATGTGTTAATTCCGGTGGCTTCAGCCGCCTCGGTGGGCAAGGAGGTTACTTTTGCCGGCCAGCGCTGGCCGGTGACCGGCATGGAGGAGGCCATCGCCCAGGCCCCTGATATGGCCATTTTTTCTGCCGGAGGGCAAACTTCGTTGGATAATGCCCCGCGTTTTGCGGCCGTTGGTACTACGGTAATTGATAATTCTTCCGCCTGGCGCATGAGTCCTGAGCACAAACTGATTGTACCCGAAATCAATGGCGCTACACTTACCAAAGCAGACAAAATTATCGCTAACCCTAATTGCTCCACCATTCAAATGGTGTTGGCATTATCTGAGTTACATAAAAAATTCCACCTGCAGCGGGTTGTCGTTTCTACTTACCAGTCGGTAACCGGTACCGGCAAAGCGGCTGTGGACCAGTTAATGGCTGAGCGGCAGCAACAAGAGGCCGCCATGGTGTACCCGCACCCTATTGACATGAACGCCTTACCGCACATTGATGTGTTTTTAGCCAACGGCTACACCAAAGAGGAGATGAAAATGGTGAACGAAACCAAAAAGATTTTTGCCGATGACAGCATCCGGGTAACCGCCACGGCCGTGCGGCTGCCAATCATGGGCGGGCATGCCGAAGCCGTTAATGCCGAGTTTGCCCACCTGGGCAGCCTGAACGAAATAAAGCAGGTTATTGCCAATACCCCGGGGGTAGAATTGCAGGATGAGCCGGACAAGAACCGTTACCCGATGCCCCTTTATGCCCATAAAAGCAATAAGGTGTTTGTCGGGCGGGTGCGTTTAGACGAAACCCAGCCCAACACCCTGAATATGTGGGTGGTGGCCGATAACCTGCGCAAAGGGGCAGCCACCAATGCCGTGCAAATAGCGCAGTATCTGCTCGACCATAACCTGGTAAATGGATAAACGGCTGCTATCCCCGGAAGCACAGGCTTTCATCCGCCAGCACGAACAGGATGATGTGGCCAGGCTGATGTTGCAAAAGGGGAAGTACCCATATCTGCCCCTGCCGGAAATTGTAACCCAGATCAAGGCCCGGCAAAAAGCAGCCGGCAAACTCCCTTCCTGGTACCACATGGAAGGAATAATTTTTCCGGCCCCGGTGGCGGTAGAGCAAGCCTCCTCGGAAGTGGCCGCCAAATATAAAGCCGGGCTGTATGGCGGAGGCCGGGCCCTGGACCTTACCGGGGGCATGGGGGTTGACAGCTATTTTCTCGCGCAGCAGTTTGCCCGGCTTACCTATGTTGAACCCAACCCCGCCCTGGCGGAAATTGCCCGGCATAATTTTGCCGTTCTGGGCCAGGGTAATATTGATGTAAACGTTGCTGCTGCGGAGGTCTTTCTGGCCAACAATGATACCCCTTATGATTTAATTTACCTTGACCCCGACAGGCGGCCGGCCAAACAGCGTGTGATTAGCTTTGCCGACAGCGAACCCGACCTACCGGCCTTGTTGCCACAACTGTTACGGTTTGGCCGAAACATAATGGTGAAAGCTTCGCCCATGCTGGATATCAGCCTGGCAATAAAGCAGCTTACTACGGTGGCGGCTGTGGTCATTCTGGCGATTGGTAATGAGGTAAAAGAACTGTTGTTCCTGCTGGGAAAAGCCCCTGCGCAAACCATAAAAATCAAGAGTGTTAATATCACAGCTAAAGGGGAAGACATTTTTGCGTTTGCTTATCAGGAAAAAGACCAGGAGGCCTGCCCGACAGGCCCGGTAAGCCATTATTTATACGAGCCCAACGCGGCAATTATGAAGTCGGGGGGCTTTCGTACGCTTTGCCAGCGGTACGGGCTCATTAAATTACACCGCCATACACATTTATTTACAGCCGCAAAAGAGGTTAACGGTTTCCCCGGACGGGTGTTTAAGGTAGTGGCCAATGTTGGCTACAATAAAAAGCAATTGGCGCCTTATATACAGGGTAGTAAGGCCAATATCAGTGTGCGCAACTTTCCTGATAACCCGCAGCAAATAAAACAAAAACTACACCTGGCCGATGGCGGCAATACCTACCTTTTCGGGTACCGTGATTTTAATCTCAAATTGCGCCTGGTGGTAGGCGAAAAGGTTACCCAATAGGAATAACGACCATAGCGTTTTCCCAGCGGATAACCATATTGGCCCCGGTTTTCGTAGGCTCAAAGTTGATTTTTAATTGTTCGGTAACCTCATCCGTATAAATTACCGGCACGTCAACAGTAAGCACATCTTTGCTGTAATCGGGTTCGGCTTTTCCCCACCTGTTGGCCTCGCTGTTAATGCCAATCTGCCAGGTTTTTTCTCCGGGAACAGCGTAAACAGCATAACGGCCGGCTTTTAGTGGCCGGCCGGCAAACGTTACATCACGGTTAAGCTTCAGTGAGGTAGCATCGTTGGCCCCCAAGCGCCAATACTGGCCGAAAGGCTGCAACGCGCCCGCTTCTTTGGTGCCAAAAATAAGCCGCCCTTTTTTGTAAGGACGGCAATATACTACCTCCAGCTTTAAACCATCTTTATCATAGTTAACTGTTTCCTGTGGGCTTGCCCCCTGGGTGCCCACCCGCATAATAGCTACAACACACACCAGTATTACCACTATGCTAAAAAATACCAGGAATACTACTTTCCATTTTTTGGCCATACTAATTAAAACAGGATTTCTTCGCTTGCTAAAGTAATAGAATAAAGAGATAATAAAAGAATTCCCGGCAAAAGTATTTTAAATTGCGCACAGAGAATGTTTAATTTGCGGCATGCTAAACATCGAGCTTAAATTCAGGGCATTCAATAAAAAAACCAAGAAGCTATACCGGTCGGGGGCGCTTTCGTTTTCTACAGAGCACCATTCGTTTATGATTTACAGTGATAAAAACATGGATGGTGTGAAGGATGAGGATGTGGAGATTATGCAATATACCGGGCAGAAGGACATTAATAATAAAGAAATTTTTCAGCGGGATATTATTTTGATTGACGACAGTAAAAATATTATTGTCTGGGATAATAACCGGGGAGGCTGGGCCTATACCGATGTGGAGCGGAAACTAAAAATGACCCCCTTTGGCCGCTCGGAGGCCAACCGTTGCGAGGTGCTGGGCAACGAATTTGAAAACCCCGATCTTTTGCAGCCGTAGCAGACCCGGGCTAAAGCATGGGTTAAACCTTTTGGTATAATAATTGTCTATATACCAAACAAAAAAATAAAATCATGCAAAAGCCCCTTTTATACCTCGTTGTCCTGCTGCTGTTTTCTTTTGGGCCGACCAACCAAGTGTTAGCCGGACATGAACCCCACCCCCGCTATAAAATAGTTAAGGTAAAGCCTGCCCACCACTACCGCGCCCACCGCCCGGCCCATATACGACCTGGCTATGTGTGGATTGAAGGGCATTGGGTGTGGCATAAGCGCCAGCGTAACTATGTTTGGGTAAAAGGGCGTGTGGTGAAGAAAAGGCAGCACAAAACCTGGGTTAACGGCCATTGGCAACGTGTCAGGGGCGGCTGGGTGTATGTCCCCGGATTTTGGGCATAGTATTTGCTACATAGATATTACATAGGTTAAGTTTAGGTTAGGTTAAACAGAAAAGGAGCCGCAAACGGGGGCTCCTTTTTGTTGTTACACGGTTGGGAAATAAATCACCATGCTATTTAGATAAATTCTAAATAGTGTTTTATCTTTGACCAAAAAAAGAAACATATGAGAAAATCCGTGTTGGCTTTCGTAGTCTTAAACCTGATTTTGGTGAATTGTTCATTTGCCCTAATTACTGAAAAAGTTGGCGTATTAATTCTTGCCCATGGTGGCAGGCACAGTAGCTGGGATGAAACGGTTAACAATGCTACCGAAGCCTTAAAGCGAAGCTACCTCGTAGAAGTTGCTTTTGGCATGGCTAACCCCAAAAGCATGCAGGCCGGAATTGATAAACTCGAAAGTCAGGGCGCTACCAAAATTGTGGTAGTACCCTTGTTTATTTCATCCTACAGTCCGATTATCCGTCAAAATGAATATTTGCTGGGCTTAAGGGAGTCTCTGGCTGACCCTCCCTTGCTAATGCCTGGCATGGGTGCTGATAATTCAACCGCTGGTATGGCTATGGGTGCTTCTTCGGAAATGTCAATGCAACCGCTTCGTTTTAAAGCGGAAATAATTTTAACCAAGCCCTTAGATGCGCACCCATTGGTAGCGGAGATTTTACATGAACGCATTGCGGAGTTAAGCGCCAATCCGGCCAACGAAACCATTTTGATTGTTGCCCACGGCCCGAATAAAGAGGAGGATAACCGGAATTGGGTTAAGACAATGGAAAAGCTGACCGACCAAATAAGAGAGAAGCAACAACGAAAAGGCGCAAGGTTTAAACAGATATTCGCCCTTACCGTACGCGATGATGCCGATACCGCTGTTTACGAACAAGCTAAAGAGCACCTCAGAACCCTTGTTTATCAGGCGGGTAAAGATGGGGATGTAATTGTTATTCCTTTGCTGTTGGCGCAAGGTGGGGTTGAAGCCAGGTATGTAAAAAGACTGACCGGCCTGGCGTATAAATGGAGTGGTAAAACCTTGTTGCCCCACCCAAATATCACCCGGTTTATTCAGGTTTCGGTAGAAAACGCCTTGCAGCAACAGGCAGGTGATTAGCTCGGAAAAGAAAGCCCTGTGGGCTAAAAATTCTGGTGATTTTTCCAGGCTGATTAATCAAGGCCGGGTTGTTTTAGCTCCCAGCCTCCGCGCCTGGCCTTTTCTTCATCCACCATTCTCTTTACATCTTGCAGCAATTGTTTGGCATCATACACAATGCCGTCTTTAATGGTGTACGTAACGCCACCTACCCGTACCACTTCGTTATCTTCGGTGAGTTTAATGGCCCCGGTACCATACAGTACCTTCAGATTGGCCAGGGGGTTTTCTGCAACTAAAATCATATCCGCCAGCTTGCCTACTTCAATAGAGCCAAGGTTTTCTTCCTGGCCCAAAGCCTGGGCGCCCATAAGGGAGGCCGAGCGGATAACCTCTAAGGGATGAAAACCGGCCTCACGCAACAATTCCAGTTCGCGGATATAGGCAAAGCCGTACAGTTGAAAGATAAACCCCGAATCGGAGCCGGTCGTTACGCGGCCGCCTTTGTTTTTATATTCATTGACAAACTGCATCCAGATACGGTAGTTTTCTTTCCAGGCCACCTCCTGCTCGGTACCCCAAAAATGCCAGTAAGAACCGTGCGATTGCATGCTTGGCTGGTAGAACTCCCACAGGCCGGGGAGGGTATAGTCTTCATGCCATTCGGCCCTGCGGGCGCGCATCAGGTCGCGGCTGGCCTCATAAATGTTAAACGTGGGGTCAAGGGTAAAATCAAGGGCCAGCAGCTCATCCATTACGGCATTCCACCGGGCTGAGCCGGGCCGGGCGGCTTGCTGCCAAAGTTTGCCGGCCTCTTCGAAGCGGTCTTGCTCATTCTGGTAATTATAACCGGCCGGGTAGTTTTGGATAACCCTATCATCAAACAGGGCTTCCGGCAAACCATACCAGTGTTCCATACTGGTAAGCCCGGCCCGGGCCGAGTTGAGTACATTCCACCCCACTACATTCAGTTGGGCATGGTGACAAGCCGAACGCAAACCCAGCTTCTTGTTCTCTTCCAGGGCAGCCGCCATGATGGCGGGCGGGGCACCAAAAAACTTGATGCCATCGGCTCCTTTTTTGGCATTGGCCTGCACCCAGGCGCGTGCTTCTTCGGGGCTGTTGATGCCCTTTTTTTCGCCCTGGCCAAAAGCGGTATAGGCAAAAATCCGCGGTGCGGTAATTTCGTTTTTCAGGCTTTTTTCCTTATGCTCCAACACCCATGCCAGGCCATTTCCGGCCGAAGGGTCGCGAATGGAGGTGATCCCATGGGCCAGCCACAATTTAAACACATATTCGGCCGATTGGTCTTTGCTGGTACCACCTATATGGGCGTGCATATCAATAAAACCGGGCAATAAGTACATGCCGGCCGCCTCAATTTCTTTGTCACCGGGGTTGGCCACCGGCCTGCGGCTTGGCTCTATTGGCATCCCGGGCGAGCCTACCCTACGTATTTCGGCAATGCGGTTGCCCTTTACCACTACATCTACCGGACCGGTAGGGGGCGCCCCGGTGCCGCTGATGAGGGTAGCGCCCCGGATGATAAGTTGTTTGTACGGCCCTTCGCCCTCGGCCCTCGGTGGGGAGGGTTTGATTTGTGCCTGAGTGGTTAAGGTCAGGCCGCATAGCAGTAAGACAGTAAATAAGCTGATGTTTCGCATGGTACACATTCCTGAGTGAGAAAAAAATTGTGCGTGAAAATTACTATTATTTTTACAAACTGCGGGCAGTAAAAACATGAGTGGCAAACATGCGCTCAACCCAATTGTAAATTATTTATTAAATTTAACGGCATTTCCTTGTAGCCCGATGCGTATAAAAGCTATCTTCAGCGATTTGGCCGATCTGGTCTTCCCGGATCCGTGTGCCGGTTGTAACCGCCCCCTTGCAACCGGAGAAGAATATCTTTGCAGCAATTGTGTGGTTTCCCTGCCGGTCTTTTCCCCGCAGGAAAACCTTCTCAACCGGTTTGCCGGACGTTTACGGCTACAGGAAGCGCGGGCGTACTTAAAATTTTATCATGGGGGTATTGCCCAGCGGTTGTTGCACCATATAAAATATAAAAACCACACCGGTCTGGCGGTTTACCTGGGCAAGATGCTGGCTATGCGCCTGCAGGCAACGCATGCCCTGGCCGGTATTGAAGTAGTGGTGCCGGTACCCTTGCACAAAAGTAAACTGCGCCTGCGAGGCTACAACCAAAGCACTTACCTGGCTGAGGGTATAGCCGCAGTTTTGGCCGCTGAGCTTAACCCGGCTACGGTAAAACGGCAGAAAAAGAGCAGCTCCCAAACCAAAAAAGACCGGGCCGAGCGCTGGCAAAACGTGCACGGGATTTTTGCCGTAGCCGGTAACGGGCTGAAAGACAAACAGGTATTATTGGTAGATGATGTAATTACCACAGGGGCTACCCTGGAAGCTTGTGGTGAAACCCTGCTGGCGGCCGGGGTGGCCTCGCTCAGCGTAGCTGCCCTGGCGGCCGCCATGTAGCCGGGCTTAGTTGGATAAGGCCAGCATTTTGTCGATCGGTTGTTTGGCCCTGGCCTGCAATGACCCCGCCACCCTGACTTCCGGGCTTTCTTCGTACAGGCACCGGTAAAGTTTCTCCATGGTATTCATTTTCATATAAGGGCATTCGTTGCAAGCGCATTCGCTATCCTCCCTTACCGGGGCGGCCAGCAAAGTTTTATCGGGGTTCTCACGTTGCATCTGGTGCAAAATTCCTGATTCGGTCGCCACAATAAACGTTTTGGCGGAGGCTTTTCTAACATAGTTCAACAGGCCTGTTGTGGAACCTATAAACTCGGCTATTTTTAAAATATGTTTCTCCGCTTCCGGGTGGGCAATGAAATGAGCCTCGGGGTATTGCTTGTACAGGGCCAGGATCTTGTCGATAGAAAAAGACTCATGCAACAGGCAGGAGCCGTCCCACAATACCATATCACGGCCGGTTTCCTGGATCAGATAACGCCCCAGGTTTTTGTCGGGGGCAAAAATAACGGGTTTATCATCGGGAATGGCATTAATGATGGTTTTGGCATTGGCGGAGGTACAAATGTAGTCAGACATAGCCTTGATATCGGCACTGCAATTGATATAAGACACCACCACATGATTGGGGTGCCTGGCCTTGAAGGCACTAAAACCGGCCGGAGGACAAGCGTCAGCCAGCGAGCACCCGGCTTCGAGGTCGGGTACCAGGACCTTTTTATCGGGGTTGAGGATTTTGGCCGTTTCAGCCATGAAATGCACTCCGGCAAAAACAATTATTTCGGCATCCGTAGCGGCTGCCTGTTGTGAGAGCTGCAGGCTGTCGCCAACAAAATCGGCAATATCCTGGATGTCGCCTGTTTGATAATAATGTGCCAGGATAACGGCATTCTTCTGTTCCTTCAACTGCTGTATTTCGGCTGTATAGTCCATGCTTTTATCGTTACCGCAAAAGTAGGGCAAACAGGGATTGTTATCAATGATTTATTGCCGCATTACCCTTTGTTTTTTTGCTATGCTTATCCTGTTCTAACCCGGATTATCCACGCAGGTCGTGAATAATGACGTAACCCGGATAATTCAATCCGTAAGGTGAATTTTGAATACTATATAATGTTCCACACCAAATTTTTCGCCCGCAGGGCTGATGAACTGCAAAATAGTTACTTGATGTTTTCGCAACGGTATAGAGCTAAAAGCTACTTCTCTACCCCCCTAACCTGTAGACTTATAGAATCCACACCCTGTGCAAACAGTAGGGAGATGTTAAATAATATAACTCCAGTTAAGAAGATAATTCTATACTTCATATTATCAGATTGATCCTACCCCCCAATAATTTCCCGCATATCTTTTTCAATGGTTTTTACCGGGTACTCGCGGATGCGCCCCAATTCATGCCCATCCCGGAAAAAGATAAAAGTGGGCACTTTGTCGATAGCATATTCGGCTGCTTCGGGGGTGATGATCAAGCCGTCTTCGGCCTTGTCTATCCCCATCACCTTCATCTTGCCCAGCGGGTAGCGGAGATAATCCAGTATCCTGTAAAACTGTGGTACTTGTGCCTGGCTGTCTTCGCACCAGGTGCCCATAAACACCACGATTTCTATGTCCGCCATTTTATCGGCAATGGTGGCCAGGGCAGCCGTGTCAACCGGGTAATTTAAATAGTTAGGCTTAAACCAGTTGGCATAGGGTTCTTTGGTCAGGCCATCCCAGTTGATTGCGCCAATCATAATGGTCTGGTCTTCATAATCGCTGTGTATTTCCTGGTTTACGGTACCGTTGTTGTTGGTATTGCATCCACCCAGGATGATCAGGGCGAAAAATAGCAGGGTGTATTTCATGACCGGCAAAGATTGGTTCTGCCTGCAATATAACAGCTAATCGGCAGATACAAAAGAAGCTGTGGTTGTTTGCCTTATTTGCCGGCCCAAACAGGGAAAGCTTACCCGTTAACCCGGCACCTGCTTTTTGCCGAGTTTTTTATCGGCAACATTATGGTTCAGGAAAGTGTTGATTTTATCTATGTCAATACTCCCTTCGATTTCACCGAATTCGGTTACGGCAACACTAAAGTTGCCAAGGTCGGGGTGGGCCTTGCCTTTTGCGGGCGACTGTTTATCATTCATCGGCTGTTAGTTTAGGGTTGCAATAGCTTTCTGAATACGGTTGGCGGTTTCTTCGGCACCCAATATTTTTATGATCTGCATAAGGTCGGGGCCGCCACTGCCACCGGTCAGGGCCAAACGCAGGCCCGGCATAACCTTGCCCAGCCCCAGGCCATGTTCATTGGCAACTTCCCAGAGGGCTTGCTTGGTGGCATCGGTATCTGCCACCCGTTCCCCGGTAAGTTTCCGGGCAAAAGCGGACAGCACCCGGGCAACCTCCCGGCCCCATTTTTTACGGGCCATTTGCCTATCGTATTCAGCAGGTAAAACAAAAAAGAATTGCCCCTGGTTCCAGAAGTCGGCAAAAAATGTCACCCGCTCCAGAAGTAAGGCCACGATGGCCCGGGCTTTTGCTTCACTACAGGCATGCCCCTTTTGCTTGATTTCGGCCAGAAACTGCCGGGTAAGCTGGTCAGCAGGCTGTTGCCGCAGATATATTTGATTATACCATTTGGCTTTTTCGATGTCAAATTTTGCCCCGGCTTTATTAATTCGCTGCAGGTCAAAGATCTCCACCAGCCGCGGCAGGGCAAAAACTTCCTCCTCAGTGCCGGGGTTCCAGCCCAATAAGGCCAAAAAGTTAACCACAGCCTCCGGCAGGTAGCCGTGCTCGCGGAAGCCGTCAGCGGTGTTACCGGTGCGGGGGTCATGCCAGGCAATGGGGAAAATAGGGAAACCATGCTTGTCGGCATCGCGCTTGCTGAGTTTGCCGGTGCCTTCGGGCTTAAGCAGCAGGGGCAAATGGGCAAACCGGGGCATTTCGTTTTGCCAGCCCAGTAGTTGGTACAGAAGCACATGCAGCGGGGCGGAGGGCAACCACTCTTCCCCCCGGATCACATGGGTTATCTGCATTAAGTGGTCATCCACTACATTGGCAAGGTGATAAGTAGGATAGCCATCAGCTTTCAGCAGCACTTTATCATCAATAATGGCCGACTCAACTTTAACCTGTCCGCGGACAACATCATCCACTACAAGGGTTTGCCCCTCCGGTACTTTCAGCCGCACCACATAGGGTGTTCCTGACTTCAGCAGGGCCTCAACTTCGGCTTGCGGCAGGGTTAACGAATTGCGCATCCCCATACGGGTGCTGATCCCGTACTGCTGGATAGCGGCTTTTTCCTGTTGCAGCTTTTCGCGCATGGCGGTAAGTTCTTGCGGGGTATCAAAAGCATAATAAGCATGGCCGGCCGCCAGCAGTTGGTCAATATATTGCCGGTAATGGGCCAGCCTTTCCGACTGCCGGTAAGGGCCGGAAACGCCCCCTTTCTGCGGGCTTTCATCCGGCTCAATACCCAGCCAGGCCAGGGCCTCAACAATGTACTCTTCGGCCCCGTCCACCTTGCGCGACTGGTCGGTGTCTTCAATCCGCAGAATAAACTTGCCTCCCCGGTTGCGGGCGAACAAATAATTATACAGGGCCGTGCGCACCCCACCGATATGTAAGCCCCCGGTTGGGCTGGGGGCAAACCTTACACGTACTTCTTTCGCCATAAGCAGTATTTACGGCACAAAGTTAACCCGGATTATTTGCCCAACGGGTAAAGTAATTGAAATCTTTCCTGTGCATACTACTGCTTGTCAAACAGTTATTGGTTGAATTTACAGCACGGCAATACAGGAAATCTCAACATTCACATTTTTGGGCAGTGTGCGTACGGCTACGGTTTCCCTGGCCGGAGGGTTTTCGCTAAAATATTGGCCATACACCTCGTTAACGGCTGCAAAGTCATTCATATCGGCCACAAAAATGCTGGTTTTTACCACCTGCCCGAAACCGGCACCGGCCTCTGCCAGGATAGCCTGCAAGTTTTTCATCACCTGGGTGGTTTCGGCCTTTATGCCGCCCTCTGCCAGCGCTCCCGTAGCCGGGATGATAGGAATCTGGCCGGAAACAAACAACATACCATTGGCTTTTACCGCCTGGCTATAAGGGCCGATGGGGGCAGGCGCCTGCGGGGTATTGATAATAGTTTTGCTCATTATAATCTGATTTGGTTACTTTTGACCAAATGTAGGCATTACCCCCTGATTTTAAATGAAAATTTATGTAATTGGTGATGATCACCAGACGGCCGTAATAAAAGAAAAGGTTAACCCTGACCTTCAGGTTGAAGTACAGGAACGAGCCCTGGATATCCCCGGAACAGGGGAGGCGGTAGTTTTTGATTTTCGTGTTGATGACAGCCCGGATGACCTGGTTGACTATGCCGGCAAACCTGATATCCATTTGTTTATCAATGCCACCCGCACCAGCCTGGCCGAGCTGGCGTTTTTTACCGGTGGGGATAACCCGGCTTTGTATGGTATGGCGGCCGATCCCACCTTTTTAGAACGGCCTTTACTGGAGGTATCGGCCCTGCACGGCAATAAAGACAAGGCGGATGAATTACTGGCAAAACTGGGGCTGGCAGCCGTGCGGGTTGATGACCGTGTAGGAATGGTAACCCCGCGGGTTATCGCCATGATTATTAATGAGGCGTATTATACCGTTATGGAAGGCACCGCCACCCGTGATGCTATTGATACCGGCATGCAACTGGGCACCAATTATCCGCTGGGGCCTTTTGCCTGGGCCAAGGCCTGGGGCCTGGGCCATGTGTATGAATTACTGGAGGCCTTGTACCATGATACCCATGACGAGCGCTATAAAATATGCCCGTTGTTGAAGCAGGAATACCTGCAACCGGGTTATTCGGCCTGATCGCCTGTCTGGCGGCACCCCTACTCCGAAATATGCTGTTGGCGGCCAAGAAAAATTGTTGCGGGAAAAGATTGCCTTATCGAACTAATAATTTTTTATTCCTCCCTACATACCAAACCTTCGTATTCTGCAGTGGACAACACTTCTTTTCTTACCAGTTTACCCTGGTGATTATAGTAAAGCATCACCACGAGGTCGGCCTCTTCTACCCATTTTTCGGCTACAAACATGAGCTGCCCATGTTGGGATTTAACGTTTATTTCGTCAAAGGTTGGCGGCAGCACCAGGCCCCGGGCTGGCGACCAGATACCGTAACCGATACCTTTAAAAAGTTTGTAAAAGGGTTCCTGCGTGTCTGCCACAGGCCAATAATCACGGATATTATCTACCAGCAATTTGCCGGAGTTAAGGTCCTGAAAAAGCCAGCGGAAATTACTGTTGAGGGCAGCAATACTATCGTTCAGGTAGCGTATTTCGTGATAATAAAGGGGTACAATGAGCGAATCATGGCGGTTGGTAAGGCCATATTTATTGTCCTTTACCACTACAAACAGCGAATCGTGGTACACGGCAAAAGGGCGGTCGTAGCGGGGTTTACTATGCGTATTATTAAGCAGGTTAAAGAGGCCGAACTTCCCATCCGAGAGGTAAGAAACATAGCCATTGCCCAGGCTGATGGCTGCATCAATGTCCTGCAAAACCACCTTGCCGCTATCGTTCAGCAGGCGGAACGACCGTTTAACTTTGCTTAACATATACTGTTCGCCCAGGTCAAGGAGTTTATCAAATTTGCCGGTTTTTATTTCAAGGCCCCGGTTGTCGTAAACGGCATCCTTGCCCGGGTTTTTGGCAGCGTAGTAATAATGCCGTTGCCGGCTGTTCACATCCATCGTACTGAGGGGTAAGATCTTGTCGCCCGGGGCAATGGATAACCGGGTGCTGTCATTAAAATAACAGAACGTGCTGTCGGCCCAGGTGACGATAGCTGCTGAGGTGCCGAGGGGGCGGGCATCATCGGACTTAAAAACCAACGAGCCCTGATAAAACACTTCCATGGTATCCGGTTTTTCACCAATAACCCAGTGGTGGTTTTGGTAGATATCGCGGTACCAGCGGTGGTTGATGCGGGTATCCAGGATGCTGTCGCCCCGGTCGATAAAATAGCCTCCTGCTACCAGTTCTATTGCCTGTGCTGCCAGGGGCACAACAAACGCCCCGGTTTTGTCCATCAAGGCGATTTCACCTTTGTTGGCCAGCAAAACATAATCGGGGTTTTCAATACTAATCATATCATACGGTAGTTCCAGAGGAATACTTTCCTGCTCAAGCAAAGGGTAAAACCAGGTTTCGGGGAAAATCCCCCACCTGTTTCCCTGGCGCAGGACAAGTTGTTGGTGAAAACGAAAGAGGGTGTCGTACTCAGCCGGCAGCAGGGCAAGGCCGGTGACGCTCTCCAGCCCCCAGCGCCCCCGGTCATAGAAAGCAATGTACGGGCCGGCCATTTGCGCCTGACGGAAATAATGCGGGTTATCGCGGAAGCCCGCCTCAGTAATGAAATAAACCCCTTTGGCAGAGGTAACTTTAAGCATACCCCGCTCCTGGCGGGCTATGGCGCTGATAGTGCCGTTGCTTAGCACGGTTGAATCGAGGGCCAGCACCAGGTTTGTGCCGGCTGCGGTAGCCAGGATAATGCCGGGGATACCCGTGCCGCATTTGTCGTCCCGGCCAAGGTTGTCAAAGCCACCGGTGATGGTGGCCCCGGTAGCATCAATTACCTGAAAACGGCCCTCATGAACTACCGGCAGGGCAAGTTGTCCTTTTAGTTTTTCAATGAAACGAATAGAGTCAATTACTTCCTGTGAAAAAAAATCAGGAGTTAATAATTGCTCTTTTTCTTCAGTGCTTACCAATGTATAATACTTGAGTTTTGCCCTCCCGGCTAAAAGGCTTTGCGCATAAGAAGTAAAAAATGTTTGCTGTGCCTGTGGGCTGTTCCTGCCGGTAATAATGTTATAAATTTGCTGCTCGGCTTGCGGGCGGTGCCGGTTGGCCGGGTAATCCCGGCAAAATTTTTCATAGGAGGCTAACTTGCCATCAGCAGTTTTCTCTTCATATAAGAGCTTTTCATAAAGCCTTCTGGCCTCGGGGGCTTCCCTGGCCTGCGGGTAGGTAGTAAAAAACTTGTGATAAGCCGGCCAGGTGTTAACGGCCCGGGCTGTTTTAAAAGCCTCGGCATTTCTCAGCACCACGGCTGAGTCTGTGAGGGGCGAAGTGCTGAATTGGGCGATGAAATTGCTAAAATCTTTTTCCCGGCCGCCAACAACGGCCCGGGCAAAGCCGGCTTGCTCAATTTCTTCTTTGAGGGCCTGAAAAACGGCCGGGGTAAAACCGCGGTTGGCCAGGGTTTCCTGCTCTTTGGGCCCGGTAAGTTCATAGGCCCTGAGGGCTGCCAGGATATAATGATAGGCCGAATCCAGGTTTTGGTATTCAAAGGCCGGATTAAAGAAAAGGCCGGCCAGCACATATTTCCCTGCCGCAGCGAGGGAGTCTTTGGCCAGGCCTTTGTGCAGCAGGGCATAGGCTTCCGGTAGTTTTTGTTTTTCGATTAATGCCCTGGCCCGCCTGGCTTGTGAAAGGCCCAGCAGGGGTAGCAAGAAGAACGCAACAAGAACAATCGGGCGAGTACGCATGATCCTGATGAATAGTTTGGGCTAAGGTAGGCAATAGCCGTTGTTTCGGGAATAGGTAACGTTATTATTCACCGGATGTTGCCTTTTTACTTGACAGGAAGCTATTGTTTTTACACAACAAATCGTAATATTGCAATGTAATTAATTGTCAGCTTATGGGGGTAACCAAAACCGATTTATTTACCGACCGGCAGAATGCCCTGGCCCAAACGGCCAAGGCCTTTGCCCATCCGGCCCGGGTGGCCATTCTTGAGTACCTGCTGAAGGCCAATGCCTGTATCAATGGTGACCTGGTACAGGAACTGGGGCTGGCCCAGGCCACCATCAGCCAGCATCTGCGCGAGTTGAAAGAGGCAGGGTTAATCCGGGGAACCATTGAAGGGGTATCGGTAAGTTATTGTATCAACCCGCAAAGATGGCAGGAAATTAAAGCGTTGTTTAACCGGCTATTCGATAGTTATAACGGGGTATGTGGCCCCGGTATTTGTTAGCGATGTACCCGGAGCTTTGCCGCTTTATTGCCCGTCTGCCGCAGGCTCCTGTAGCCACTGCGCGGCTGGCGGTACTTAACAACCTGGCAGCTTATATCCGTGCGGAAGCTGCCGTGGGCCGGGCCGTAAACGTAAACTTTATCTGTACCCACAACAGCCGCAGGAGCCAACTGGCGCAGGTATGGGCCCAGACAGCGGCCTGTTTTTATGGTATCCGGGCCAATAGCTATTCGGGCGGGGTGGCCGTAACGGCCTTTGACGAACGGGCGGTAGCAGCCTTATCGGGGGTTGGCTTCAAGATCAGCAAAAAAGACAGCCATGCTAACCCGCGCTATGAAATACGCTTTGCCAGCGATGCCCCGCCTATACTGGCCTGGTCGAAATTATACGATGACCCGGCCAACCCCCGCAATGGATTTGCCGCGGTTATGACCTGTGCCGGGGCCGATGAAAACTGTCCCTTTATCCCCGGGGCCGGGGTGCGTATCCCGCTTCGCTATGATGACCCTAAAGAATTTGACGGCACTGCCCGTGAGGCCGCAATGTACGCGGCCCGCTCGCAGCAAATTGCGGCCGAGATGTTTTATGTTTTTGCTTTGATAAATAAGAAGTAATGGCCATTAAAAAATTAGGTTTTCTTAACCGTTATCTTACCCTGTGGATATTCCTGGCCATGGCGTTGGGCGTAGCCCTTGGCGCCCTTTTTCCGGCTGCGGCCGGCTTTGTTGATTCCTTTAGCAGGGGCTCTACCAATATCCCTATTGCTATTGGCCTTATTTTGATGATGTACCCGCCCCTGGCCAAAGTGGATTATAAGCTGTTACCGCAGGTTTTTCGCGATGTAAAGACCCTGGCCATTTCGCTGGTGCTTAACTGGCTCATCGGCCCGGTGTTGATGTTTGTGCTGGCCCTGGTTTTCCTGCATGATTACCCGGAGTATATGGTGGGCCTGATCCTGATTGGCCTGGCCCGTTGCATTGCCATGGTATTGGTATGGAACGACCTGGCCGGGGGCAGCGGTGAGTATGGGGCCGGCCTGGTAGCTTTAAACAGTATTTTCCAGGTATTTGCTTATAGTTTTTATGCCTGGCTGTTTATCACCGTATTGCCGCCTTATTTTGGCTATGCCGGGGCTATCGTAGATATCTCCATTACTACCATTGCCAAGAGTGTGGCTATTTACCTCGGAATCCCTTTTGTGGCCGGGGCAGTAAGCCGGCTGGTGCTGGTGAAGCGCAAAGGGGAGGGCTGGTATAACGGCAAATTTATCCCGGCCATAGCGCCCCTTACCCTGGTGGCCTTGCTGTTTACTATTGTGGTGATGTTTTCGTTAAAGGGGGATTTAATTGTAGAAATACCCATGGATGTGGCGGCAATTGCCGTGCCGTTACTCATCTATTTTGCCGTTATGTTCCTGCTCAGTTTTTTTATCAGTAAAAAACTGGCGGCCGGTTATACGAAAACCGCCTCTATTGCCTTTACCGCGGCCGGTAATAATTTTGAACTGGCCATAGCGGTGGCCATAGCTGTTTTCGGCCTCAATTCCGGCCAGGCCTTTGCCGGGGTGATTGGCCCGCTGGTAGAGGTGCCGGCTTTAATCCTGCTGGTGCGGGTAGCTTTTTGGCTGCGGCAGAAATATTATTGACCCCTTGTGAAAGCCAACCTTGGGCCCAACAACCGGCTTCACCGGCTCATCCGGCCATTCCGGACACCTTGTTCAACCTGGCCCAATAGGCGCGGTACAACAGGTTGGCCTTATGTTGTACCGGCAGGGATTTGATTTTATCCTGCAGTCCTGGGCTCAGCCGGCCGGCCCGGGCAAAGGCTTCTGCCGTTACCGCATAGCCTCGCGCTTGCTCATCATAAACCATGGCCAGCAAAGCTTGCTGCAAAGCCGCCTGTTCTTTTTGCACCGTTCCGGCCCGGCTGCGATAGTCTTTCAGCACTTCCCGGTGCAGTGCTTCAAACTGCCACCAGAAGGAGCTTTGATTAAACTTTCCGGTAAGTTCCGGGCCCAGTTCCGGTAAAACCGGGCCATGTAACCAAACCGGTTTAAAGACCGACAAACAGGGGGTTGAAGTAGCGGTAACCCAATACGTTGGCCTGGTAGTGAGGTGGGCAACCAGCGAACCGGTAGTTTGTCCGGCATGGCGGGTAAGGGGATAGCCGGCATGGGCACAAATGGCATTGCTTAACCAATGGTTGGCAGGGTTGTAGGGCTCCTGGTGATGCGAACGCAGGTGTGCCATAGCCCCGTGAACGGTAATTTTACCTGCGGCTAAATGGTTATTCGTTTGCTCCTGTCTTACCCGGCAGGCTGAAAAACGGGTGAAAAGCCAGTCGGAAAAAGCAGTAGCAAAGCCAAACCTTTTCTGCCTAACCCAGCCCTTTTTGCGGGCAAAAGCCTCTGCCCCGGGATGTATCTCATCGTAATCTTCTTCAATGGTTAAGCCATTGCTAATCGTATAATAGGTTGTTACTTTTTTTGCCGCCCAGAATTCCCCGGCCGTTTCCAGCACCCAGGCTTGCTGTTGGTCGGCTATGATAAAACTGTTGTGATAGGCAAATGTTTTATCGGTATAGCCGGCCACTCCACCTTGCCCGTAGCGGCCCAGGAGTTCAATAATCAGGTCTTTGGCTGCTGTGGCTGTAGCGGTGCGTTCCAGCGCCAGGCGTAGCAAGTCCATGCCGGTAAGTACCCCCTTCCGGGCTACCTTTAACCGGGTAAAAACGGCCTCGTTGCCAATTACCACCCCATGCTCGTTGGCCCCCATTTCTGCCCCCCACATCCAAAAAGGTCGTGAAAGCAGTACGGCATGGGTATGGCCGGCCTGCGGGATGCTGCGGTAGGTACATTGCACCATGCTCTCCGCGTGATGGGTTTGGGCGGCATGGTATTCCAGTTGCTGGGCCTCATTAGCTTCACGGTCGCTGTTTTTGGCGAAGATTACCGAACCATCGGCCGTGGCAGGGGGCAGGGCTACAAAGGTGTCACACATGGTTGGTCAGCGTTTTATTTTCCCCGGCAGGATAAACTGATAGCGCCTGCCAAGAATGTTATTGGTGAACCAGCGGTCTGTTTTACGGAAGGACAAGAACAGTTGCCAGATAAACTTATCTTCTTTATAATAGTTGTCAACTTCTTTACGGGAAATTTTTTCGAGCGTATCCGGCAGTTGGTTGTTGGCCGCCTGCAAGGCTTCGGGGATTAATTCCGGCTTTTGCTCTTTGTGCAGGTTGGCCAGCAGGTCAATATACACCAGCCGTTGGTCATAGTACCTGTCCATCACCTCTTGTAAAAAGAACTTGCGGATAATCCATTTTAATATCCCGGGAGTGCTGTTAAGTAATAATTCCGGGTCGAGTTGCTCTTTCCCGTGGTGTTTAAAAAGCGGGGTGCTGGTATCCACAAAAACGATTTGCCGGTTAACCCTTGCCCAGTTGGAAACCTGGCCGTCAATGCTCAACTCCACGGCCGGCCGGTGTTGTTGGTTATAGTTAAATACTTTATTGATTTGCGTAAGCAGCTGGCTGATCATGGCAATATTGTCGGAGGCTTGCAGGCTATGCAATAAGTTATGGCAGAAGTTTTCTTTGCCGATTTCTTCCTGCCCAATGTATAATACCACCTTTTCGCCCTCCACAATGGTGGTGCTGTCGGCAGGCAGGTGCAGGCCGGCCTCCTGTAAAGCTGCAGTGTAGCGCTGGTAGTTGGCCACATATTTTTCGGCTTCGGCAACGGTAGCAAAAAGGGGCAGGCGCTTGAAAACCCAGCCGGCAATTCCGGCTACAGAGAAAATCGAAGATATTTCCCCGTAGCCTTTCACCTCGGCTTTGACAGTTGATTTTTCCGGGGCTTGCGGGTTGAGGCCCTGTTCGAACTTACGGAGGGTTTCCTGGTTACGGTTCATCAAATTACGTGTTAAAAAATGAAGCGATGGCCTGTTTTGCTTTCACCAGGGGCAACAGGCGTTTGAGTTGGCGAATGGCCTTATCCAACTGCCCGATGACATAGGGAATGTCACCTTCCTGCATGGTGAGAGGGGGTAAAAACTGTACCCGGGCCGTATCATTATTGGCATAAATTAACAACAGATCGTTAGCATAGGCAGTTTTGGTCAGCACGGGGCCGGCCAGGGCACTGGTAAACTCCAGGGCCAGCATTAAGCCCAGGCCATGTACACCTTTAAACAGGGGGCTATGTTTTTGTTGCAGCCCCTGTAGTTCCCCCATAAATTTTTCGGCCAATTGATTAACATGTTGCAGGAACTCCGGCTGCGAGGCGATGGACAACACTTTTTGTGCTACCCTGCAGCCCAACTCGGCCCCGCCAAAGGTGGAAATATGGATAAACGGATCTGCATGAAATACCGCCTCCAGCTTTTTATTCAGCACGGTAGCGCTAACCGGGTAGATACCGCCCGACAGCCCTTTACCCAGCACCACCATATCGGGCACCACATTAAAATGTTCAAAGGCCCAGAGTTTGCCGGTGCGGCCAAGGCCGGTTTGTACCTCATCAAGAATAAGGAGGGCCCCATGTTGCCGGCAGAGCTCTTTGACCTGGCGGTAATAATTTTGCTCAGGTACCGGCATGCCCAGGGTAGCGGGAATGGTTTCCAGCAACACCGCAGCCACTTTATCATCCAGGGCGGCCGCCAGGGCAGCGGGGTTGTTAAAAGGCACCTGCATAAAGTCTGCCGAAGAAAGTTGGAAAGGCTGCCGGTAATGCGCATCCCCGGCCTGGATGGATAAGCCGGTATGGCCATGGTAGCCGCCCCGGGCGGAGAGGATTTTTTTTCGCTGGGTGAAACCACGGGCTACTTTAATGGCCAGGTCGATGGCCTCTCCGCCACTGACACCAAAAACGGTGTATTCGAGGCCGTGAGGCATTAGTGCGGCCAGTTGTTTTGCCAGGGCCGCCCGGGGTTGGCTCATAAGATGGTGGTTGCCGATATCAAGATGGTTGAGGCTTTCCTGCAGGGTGTTGATGATCTCCCGGTTGCGATGGCCCAGGTTAAACACCCCGCCATTGCAATGGAGGTTATAGAGCTTCTTGTGCCCATCCAGGTCATGCAGATGCGGGCCCTGACGTTCGCCCATAATAAAGTCCATGCCGTATTTTTTAAAGAAAGCGGCCTTGCTACTGGAAACATGCTGGCGGAATTGTGCCAGGGCTTGCTGTTTACCGGTCGTAGGTTTTGTTTTTCTGAAGGGCATCAACAAAATTAAACCCTTAATCTACATAATTTATCAGGAAGTTGGTATGCGTGCACCGATAACTTTTCCCTTCATCTGCGCACGGCCCTGTTTACACATATTCGCGCACCACACGGGCGCCAATGCTGGTCAGGATTTCATAGTCAATCGTGTTGGCGGCATCGGCTAGCTCCTGAATGGGGATGTTATCACCAAATAACTCCACCTCATCGCCAACGTTACAAGGGATATCCGTAACATCAACAAAAGTCATGTCCATGCAAATGTTGCCAATTACCGGGGCCCGGTGGCCATTAACAAACACCTCGGCAGCGCCATTACTGAACAGGCGGTTATAGCCATCGGCATAGCCCACCGGCAGCACGGCAATACGGCTGTTATTGCGGGTGATTCGGCCACGTCTTACATAGCCTACGGTCTCGCCTTTAGCGAGGGTGTTAATTTGCGATATTTCGGTAACAAAGCGGCTGATAGGCCTGAATTTTTCCTGTTCGGTGCCGGAAGGGTCGATACCATATACCCCCATACCGGCCCGCACCATGTCGTAATGGTATTCGGGGAAGCGCACAATACCGGCCGAGTTGAGCACATGGCGCAGGGGAGTATACCCCAACACCCTCACCAGGAGTTCATAGGCCTGGTTGAAATAGGCAACTTGCCGGTGGGTAAACGCATCGTGGCCGGGTTCCGGGGTAGAGGCCAAATGGGTATAGGCGCCAACTACCTCAACCTTAGCCTCCTTCAACCTGGCGGCAGCCTCGTTAATTTCATCGATATGAAACCCCAGCCGGTGCATGCCGCTGTCGATTTTAACATGCACTTTTATGCCGCTGATTTTTTGCGGGTTTAGTTTGAGCAATTGTGTTAGTTGCTGTGGGTTATAAAGGGTGGGTTCCAGGTTAAAGGCCAGCACCTCTTCGAGGTCGGTAATGCCGGGGTTCATTACCATAACCGGTAGGCTTACGCCTTCTTCGCGCAGGGCGATACCTTCGTTTATATAGGCTACACCTAAATAATCAAGGGCCTTGTTTTGGGCCAGGGCCCGGGCAATGGCCACATCCCCGCTACCATAGCCAAAAGCTTTGATCATCAACATTAGTTTAGTTGTTGCCGGGAGCATTTGCCGGTAGGCCAGGGCATTATTCAGCAACGCCTGGCGATTGACCACCAGCTTGGTAGGATGCAATTTTATATTTTTATTTTGCATTTTTCAGACAAGGAAATTACCCGGTAAAAATACAATTTAGTCTTTTGGGGTCAGCAAGAACATTCAGAATAGTTGCGCGCCATTGGGCACTTTTTTATCAACGGTAGTAAGGATAATGTTGCCGTTTTCATCGGCAAAACCTGTAACCAGCAACTGCGAAATAAACGGGCCGATTTGCTTATCCCCGAAATTCACCACACATACCACTTGTTTGCCGGGCAAATCCTGTAGTTTATAATGGGCGGTGATTTGGGCGCTTGATTTTTTTATTCCCAGCGGGCCTAAATCAACCCACAATTTATAGGCTGGTTTACGGGCTTCGGGGAAGGGTTCGGCTTTGATGATGGTACCGGCCCGGAGGTCAACTTTTTCAAATTCCCCCCAGGAAATTTTGCTCTTTATTTCATCCATATTGTACTATGTTTGCGGCAATTTTGCAATTCTTAGCTAAGTGCAATAAAATTAGTATTATTTTTTCAATAGGGGCATAACATTTTCAATCTAAACCCCGTATATTTACACACGTTAACCATGGCCTGAACTGTGTTACACAAAAATTTATTCCTGATTTTAGCTATGATTACGGCCAGTTTGCTGGCGGCACCGGTATATGCCGGTGTAGATGGGCCGGGTGAGGATTGTCCTAAAAAGAAAAAAACAGCCGAAGACAGCCTGGATATTTACGCAGAAGAGAACAAGGTGCAGGATGATTTTATCGTTCCGGTCTATCCTCAGGCGCAACCTCTGGCAAAGCCGGTAGTTAGGCAGAACAATGGTTTAACAACTTTTGATAAAAGCCGGGCGGAGGCTGAAACGGTACAGGAAGAGGATGACCCCAATTCGGCCATGTCTTTTAACTTTATCTATTATATCATCGATAAGTTTAAGTTCACCGATCCGCTTGAATAAAGGCTACACAGCCCCGGCCGTGAAGGCTTCCAGGTCGGCCAGTTTTATCTTTCCTTCAAAATAGGCCCGGCCAAAGATGGTGGCAAACACACCGATGTCGGCCAAAGCTTTCAGGTCATCTACATGACGCACCCCGCCACTGGCAAGGATTTGAATATCAGGAAACCTTTGCATGATAGCTTGATACAACTTGAGGGCCGGGCCCTGCATCATGCCATCCCGTTCAATGTCGGTAACCTTCACATACTTCAGCCCGCGGTCATAAAAATAACCGATGTGGTCAAATAAATCAATGTCTGTCTTTTTCTGCCAGCCCCTGACGGCAATCTTGCCTTGCAGGCTGTCGGCACTGAGGGTGATTTTCTCGCGGCCATATGAAATAATCCAGGAGGCAAATAACTTGCGGTTATTCACCGCCACATTGCCAATAGTAAGGTAACTGGCCCCGTACTCAAAGGCTTTGCTCACATCCCCATCGGTATTGATGCCCCCGGTAAAATCAACTTTCAGGTTAGTATGGCCTACGATGGCTTCCAGGATATGGTAGTTTATCGGCCACCCTTCACGGGCGCCATCCAAATCAACCAAATGCACCACTTCAACACCATGCTCTTCGAATTTCCGGGCCAGGTCCACCGGGCTGTCCTGGTAAGCCGTTGGCTTAGAAAAATCACCTTGTTTGAGGCGGTTGATCTGCCCTTTGATTATGGTTATTGAGGGGATTAATTGCATTTTATTCTGATTTTATACCAAACATGTAAAGATACGATATCGCTTATTGCCAGGAAATACCGGGGCTATAATTTAAGCAATTTATTTGTCAATTACAAGGCGGAACCCCTGGCCGTGAAGGGTAATGGTCTTTTGCCCTTTCATCCTGCTGCCAATGCTGGCCTAATTTAACGCGGTAAACGTTTGGGTGGCGGAAGCCACGATGCCCTTAATTAAGATAAGATAAAAATCTTTCCTTCAATCATGATATAGATCATTTTGTTTACGGGGCAAAGCCCATTATCTTTGTTGTTTATAATTAGTCTAAATAAAATGAGCGAGCAAAAAACAGTAGCCAACCTGGCCCCCGGAGAAGTGGGCAAAATATGCTGTTTTAAGGATGACAAGCTGGCGCTGAAATTATTAGACATGGGTTGTTTGCCCGGCACCGAAGTGCGCATGAAATTTGCTGCCCCCCTGGGCGACCCGATATGTATTAGTGTTGATGGTTACCGGTTATCCTTGCGCAAAGCGGAAGCGGCAACAATTTCGTTGGTAGGGTAAATGGCAGCTAAAGTATTGAATGTCGCCCTGATCGGTAATCCAAATTCGGGAAAAACATCATTATTCAACCAGTTAACCGGCCTGAACCAAAAAGTGGGCAATTTCCCCGGGGTAACGGTGGATAAAAAAACCGGCACTTTGTTGCTGGCCAATGGCTCCAGGGTTAATGTACTTGACTTACCGGGCACTTATAGCCTCTATGCCAAATCTTCGGACGAACAAGTGGTAACCGATATCCTCACCGACCCGGACAACAAAGATTTCCCCGATGTCCTGGTGGTTACCGTAGATGCTTCCAACCTCAAGCGTAACCTGCTATTATTATCGCAGGTTATTGACCTGGGGATACCCACAATCCTGGCCCTTAATATGGTGGACCTGGCCGAACGGATGGGCAAAGGTGTGCTTGCCGATAGCCTGGCAGCCGCGTATGCTATCCCCGTAGTGGCTATCAATGCCCGCAAGGGGGAGGGTATCCACCGCCTGAAGGAAGCCCTGGCCGCACCGGTACGCCCACGCCCACGGCCTTTCCTCGATATTAATGAAATTGCCGGCCCTGCGTTAAGCACGGCAATTAACAACAGTAAAGTTTCGCCCTACCTGAAACTGCACCAGCTTCTGGCAGCCAATCAGGTAGCCGAAGACAAGGCGCAGTCGTTACAAACCCGGGATACTACCCTGCGCTACGGTAAGATTAACCGCATTGTGCAAAAGGCCGAAAAGCCCACCAACCAAAAAGGGTTGAAAGTATATACTGACCGGATTGACAAGGTGCTCACGCATAAGGTCTGGGGCTATCTGATCTTCATCGCCATTCTGTTTGTCATTTTTCAGGCCATCTTCACCCTGGCTAGCTGGCCAATGGATTTGATCGACAATTATGTCAGCAGTTTTTCCAACTGGCTGGGGCAGGTATTGCCGCCCGGGGTGCTCACCTCCCTGCTCAAAGACGGCATTGTGCCCGGGGTAGGCGGGGTAATGATTTTTATCCCGCAGATTGCCATTCTGTTTGCTTTTATTGCCTTGCTCGAAGAGTCGGGCTATATGTCGCGGGTCGTGTTTTTAATGGACAAGATCATGCGCAAGGTGGGGCTTAACGGCAAGAGCGTGGTGCCGCTTATTTCGGGTGTGGCCTGTGCCATTCCGGCCATTATGGCCACCCGCAATATCGAAAACCTGAAGGAACGGCTGATTACCATTTTTGTTACCCCGCTGATAAGTTGCTCGGCCCGGCTGCCGGTGTACACCATTTTAATTGCCCTGGTGATTCCTGATGAAACGGTACTGGGTTTCTTAACTCTTCAGGGGCTGGTGCTGCTGGCCCTTTACCTGCTGGGCTTTGGGGCCGCGTTAATCACGGCCTGGCTGTTGCAGCGGGTGATCAAAACCCGGGAGCGGAGTTTTTTGATTATGGAACTGCCCACCTACAAACGGCCGCGCTGGAAAAACGTGGGCCTGATTATTGTGGAAAAAGTACGTACCTTCACTTTTGAGGCGGGCAAAATAATTGTTGCCATATCCATTGTGCTCTGGGTGCTGGCCTCTTATGGCCCTGGTGATGCCATGGAACAGGCAGAAGCAAAGGTGCAGGAATCATTTGCCGGCCAGTCCTATACCCGGCAAGAGTTTGATAATAAACTGGCGGCCTATAAGCTCGAACACTCCTATGCCGCCATGCTGGGCAAAGGCCTGGAGCCCATCATCAGGCCGCTGGGCTACGATTGGAAAATTGGCATTGCCCTGGTTACTTCCTTTGCCGCCCGCGAAGTATTTGTGGGGACCATGGCCACCCTGTACAGCATTCAGTCAGGGGCAGACGATGAGGCCACCATCAAGTCGAAAATGAAAAATGAAATTAACCCCCGTACCGGGTTACCGGTGTTTACCCTGCCGGTAGGCCTGTCGTTGATGGTCTTTTATGCTTTTGCCATGCAGTGTATGAGTACCCTCGCTGTGGTTTACCGCGAAACCAAAGGCTGGAAGTGGCCCCTGTTGCAAACCCTGTATATGTCGGGGCTGGCTTATGTTGTGGCTTACCTGGTATTCACCGGGTTTAGCTAATTTGCCGGAAATACAATTTTAGTGGTAAGGCAAGCCGATTATTGCTTATTTTTGACCTGTTGAGCAAGCCAACCTTAGCCTGATGAAAAAGACAATTTTTCTTGCCCTGGTAGTAGCGGCAACTTCTTTCCCCGCCAGTGCCCAGGAGTTTATCAAAGACGTACAAATTACTACCGATTCGGCCACTTTTTCGTTAAAGGAGACCCCTATTGAGTACCGTAAATCAGCGTACCTGTATTTTGTGCTTAAAAACCTGGCGGAGGTTGTTGCTGTTAAAATAATCCCGCAGGACCCGCAACACCAAATGTCCATCCGTATTTTACCCACCCCCAATATTGAGGTTGTTGATTCGTTAATCAGGGTTGATGACGGTAGTTATGTGGGCACCATTCGCTTCAACGATATTCTCAGCAACCCGTACAGCCGCATGGTCCTCAGCACCATCATCAACCATAAAACCGTGAATAAAGCCATCCGGCTTTACCCGTTTATTTTTCCCTCACTGCCCGACATCGAGCCTTCCGTGGAAGTTTACAGTGGCCAGGAGGTGAAGTATGCCATTCCGATGGCCAACCCGTACCTTATAAAACCCAGTAACGGTTGGCAAAAACAAGGAATAGTGGAATACCGGGTGGTGGTGGAAGAAACCGGCCCCGAGTTAATCCTGCATGTAAAAAGAACCGGCACCGTATTACTACATGTGCAGATAGAGTCGTACAAGCCTTTCCTGGATAAAGAAGGCCTGCTGTCTTATGATGTGCTTGACTTCCACCTGAATATCAGGGCGGTTTTCAGCAAGGTTAACTACCTGAATTTTGATAAGCAGTCGTACTATTTTGAACCGCAGGGGGCTAAACTCATTTCCGTGAAGTTTGACAATAACCATAACATCAGGCTTAACCGCACCTACCGTATAGAAGACCAGGAGAAACCGGGGGGGCGGCTGATTGGCGAACTCTTCACCCGGGCAATTATCGAAAATCAAAATAAAGTGGTGGGTTCCTTGCGTACGTATGCTTTGCACCGTGTGGAAGAAGGCTACCTCTATATGAAGCTTGGCGATGAAACCATGTTCTTCACCAACTTCAACATCCTTAAGAAGCCCGAAATCACCAGGCTGATGCTCTTGCGCAAGGCCCAGGATTGGAATGCATCCCACATTGTTTACCCGGGCGAAACCCTTGACCTGAAATTTGAAGGCGTTGGCCTGGAATCTTCTACCCTTAAATTCAGCGATGGCAAGTACCCGGCAATTGTTGACACCTCACGTACCAGCGAGAATGTCCTGTACTGTAGTATAACCATCCCCGTAGATGTAAAAGAACGCACTATCCCCATTACCCTGAACGGGCACAACACCGCTTTTGAACTACTGGTGAAAGAATATGAACGCCCCCGGCCGCTTGATTTTGTTACCCTTAATTATGGCGGGGGCAACAAGGTAGTTAACAGCGAGTTTTTCATTAAACCGGCATTATATGATGGTGAAATTGGTGACCTGATAATTCATTTTAATGAAGAGGCCATTGATGAAGGCAACAAGTTTTACGGCATACAGTACCTTGAAGTGGAAGTCAGGTACTGGGACAAGAACAAAAAATTAATTGAGTCGCGTACGGTTGAGGACATTAAAATTGTCCCCGGAGAGTCCTCGGTCCGCCATGAGGGGTACAGTAAAGCCAATGCCGCCAATCCCATGATCCGGCTGAATGATATCATGGTTAACAAAACGCACGAGTTGCGCCCCTGGTCGAGGATAGAGTTGACCATCAGGCACGATAAAGCCAACTACGGGGGCGAAGGGTATTCCGAACATGTGCAGATATACCGCAGTGCTAAATTTACTGTGGCCGTTGAGGTTTCGTTTCCCGCAGGGTTGTTGGCCAAAAGGCTGGATGAACCCGGGATAGGCTCCCTCACCGGGCTGAGTGTGGCGTCAATGGCACAGGTTAGCTTTTACAAGAAAAATGAAATCAATAAACTAAACCCGTTAAGCGTAGGCCTGGGCTTTATTTTTCTGAATGCCTTTAGCAGTTTAACCCGTGGCGGGGAAGACCAGGGCGATATTGGCATGGTCTCGTTAATCAGGTTCCAACCCCTGCATGCCGACTCCAAGGTCAACTTTCCACTCTATGCAGGATTGGGTTATTTGTTTAAATCAGACTCCATGTTTTTGCTGATCGGGCCGGGTATTCAGTTTAATTTCTAATTTTTCAGGCAATTAGCCAAAAACAACTTTTGTTATTCTAACTTTGCGCTAATTTAAGCCTAGCAAAATGCCTAAAGCCCACCCACGATATGCCCAGAGATGAAAGTATAAAATCCATATTAATTATTGGTAGCGGCCCCATTGTCATTGGCCAGGCCTGTGAGTTCGATTATTCCGGTTCACAGGCAGCCCGCTCACTACGCGAAGAAGGGATAGAGGTGACCCTGATCAACTCTAACCCGGCCACCATTATGACCGACCCCATAACCGCCAATAATATTTACCTGAAGCCGCTGACCAAAAAATCCATCATTGAGATCCTGAAAAAGCATGAGATCGATGCGGTGTTGCCTACTATGGGTGGCCAAACGGCCCTTAACCTGGCCATCGATTGCCAGAAGGCGGGCATCTGGGAGATTTTTGATGTGAAAATTATCGGGGTAGATATTGATGCCATAGAAACCACCGAAGACCGGGAGAAATTCCGCCTGAAAATGAAGGAACTGGACATTAATGTTTGCACCGGGGAGACGGCCACCTCGTTTTTGCAGGGCAAGGAAATAGCCCAGCGGATTGGCTTTCCCCTGGTCATCCGGCCTTCTTACACCCTGGGCGGTACCGGTGGCGGTTTTGTGTTTTCGGCCGATGATTTTGAAAGCGCCCTGTCGAACGGCCTGCATGCCTCGCCCATCCATGAAGTGCTGATTGAGCAAAGCATCCTGGGCTGGAAAGAATATGAACTGGAACTGCTGCGCGATGGGGCCGGCAATATCATCATTATTTGTTCCATCGAAAACTTTGACCCCATGGGGGTACACACAGGCGATTCGGTTACGGTGGCCCCCGCCATGACCCTGCCCGATACGGTGTATCAGGAGATGCGTAACCTGGCCATCAAAATGATGAACGGCATAGGCCAGTTTGCCGGGGGCTGTAATGTGCAGTTTGCCGTTAACCCGGAGAACGATGAGATTGTGGCCATTGAAATAAACCCGCGGGTGTCGCGTTCTTCGGCCCTGGCTTCCAAGGCCACCGGTTACCCTATTGCCAAAATAGCCGCCAAGCTGGCTATCGGCTACAACCTGGATGAACTTAACAACCAGATTACCAAAACCACTTCAGCCTATTTTGAGCCGGCCCTGGATTACGTTATCGTAAAAATACCCCGCTGGAACTTTGATAAGTTTGAGGGCTCAGACCGTCACCTCGGCCTGCAAATGAAATCGGTGGGTGAGGCTATGGGAATTGGCCGCAATTTTCAGGAGGCCCTGCAAAAGGCCTGTCAATCGTTGGAGATTAAACGCAATGGCCTGGGGGCCGATGGCAAAGAACTGAAAGACCAGCAACAGATCCTGGAGAGCCTGGAACACCCCAGTTGGAACCGGTTGTTCCATATATACGATGCCTTTAAACTGGGCATCTCGCTGGCCACCATTCATAAGCTTTCGAAGATTGACAAATGGTTCCTCTGCCAGATTGAAGAACTGGTAGTGCTGGAAGAGGAGATCGCCCGATATGACCTGGAGACCATCCCCGGGGAGTTGTTAAGAACAGCCAAAGAAAAAGGCTATGCCGACCGGCAGATTGCCCATTTACTGGGCTGCTGGGAGTCGGAAGTATATACTAAGCGTAAAGAAACAGGCCTTAACCGGGTGTATAAATTAGTGGACACCTGTGCGGCCGAGTTTGAGGCGCAAACGCCCTACTATTATTCGTGCTACGACAAAGAAAATGAATCGGTAGCCACCGACCGCAAAAAAATTGTGGTGTTGGGTTCGGGCCCTAACCGTATTGGCCAGGGGATAGAGTTTGATTATTCCTGCGTACACGGGGTGCTGGCGGCCAAAGAAAGCGGCTACGAAACCATTATGATTAACTGCAACCCCGAAACGGTTTCCACGGATTTTGATGTAGCCGACAAACTTTATTTTGAACCGGTTTTCTGGGAGCATATCTACAGTATTATCGAACACGAAAAACCCGAAGGGGTAATCGTGCAGCTTGGTGGTCAAACGGCCCTCAAGCTGGCCGAAAAACTCGATAAATACGGGGTGAAAATCATTGGCACCTCTTTCAAAGCCCTGGACCTGGCCGAAGACCGGGGCAGTTTTTCCAGTTTGCTGAAAGAGCTAAATATCCCCTACCCTGAGTTTGGGGTGGCCGAAGATGCCGAACAGGCGATTGAACTATCGAAGGAAATAGGCTTCCCCTTGCTGGTGCGGCCTTCGTATGTGCTGGGCGGCCAGAGTATGAAAATCGTGATTAACGAAAAAGAACTGGAAGAGCATATCGTGGATATCATGAAGAAAATCCCCGGCAATAAGGTGCTGCTCGACCATTTCCTTGATGGCGCCATTGAAGCCGAGGCCGATGCTATTTGTGATGGCGAAGAGGTTTATATTATCGGCATTATGCAGCATATAGAACCGGCCGGTATTCACTCGGGCGACTCCTATGCCGTGCTGCCCCCGTACAACCTGGGCGATTTTGTTATTCGCCAGATTGAGGCCTATACCAAAAAAATTGCCCTGGCACTGAAAACCGTGGGCCTGATCAATATTCAGTTTGCCATCAAAAACGACAAGGTGTATATCATTGAGGCCAACCCCCGGGCTTCGCGCACGGTGCCGTTTATTTGCAAGGCCTATCAGGAGCCCTACGTAAACTATGCCACCAAAATAATGTTAGGTGAATTAAAGCTGAAGGATATTGAATTTAAGCCCGTAAAACATGGTTATGCCATTAAGGAGCCGGTATTTTCATTCAGCAAGTTTCCGAATGTAAATAAAACTCTGGGGCCGGAAATGAAATCCACCGGAGAATCAATTTATTTCATTGACGATCTGATGGATGATTATTTCCTCGATATTTATGCCGAACGGAACCTGTATTTAAGTAAATAAAATGATTAAAATACTTGCCCTGCTTTTCTTGATCTGGGTCTTTTTTAAAGCCCTGGGCCATATCTTCAGGACAGTGCTGGGTGGCGGCCCCGATAACAACCGGGGCAGCCGCTATGGTAGTGGCCCGCGGAGAGCACAGCACAGGGGTGACTTGCATGTTGACTATGACCCCAACACCCCCAATAAAAAGGGTTATCAGGGGGGGGAATATGTAGATTACGAAGAGGTGGAGTAGCTACTGTATGTTAGTTTTATCTTTTGTCCGGTCATACACCAGTTTGCCGGCTTTGTTCCACTCGCGGGTAATATAGGGCACAAAATCATCATCATTTGGGTCTCTGCGGAACTGGATTTCGCGTTTGCGCCTGCCCCTGCGGTTTTCGTAATAAGAAACCCACTTGCCCACCTTGTTGCCGTAACGGTATTCCCCGGTAACAGCCGGTGAGCCATCCTTAAAAAAATAAAAATAATAGCCTTCTTTTATGCCATACTCCACGGGGATAATCTCTCTTAACCGGGTACGGGTATCGGGGTCATAAAACCTTACCAGCGATTCTTTTGGCCAGCCACGGTAGTATTTTTCCTTGTCCAGCAATATATCATTGGGCGTTTTCCTCACCCACCGCCCGTGTTTGGTGCCGATATAAAAGGCCCCTTCTTCCACTATTACCTCGCCCCTGCGTACCGAATACGGCCCGTGCAGCAAGACCCCTCTGGCCGGGTCAAACCGCCTGGTTTTTCTTACTTCCTTACGCGCAAAATCATAATAATATATATCGCGCACATAGGGGTCGGGGCGCTGATACTCTTTTAAATAGTTAAACAAGACAATTTCTTCTTTCTCTCCCCGGCCGCGGGTGGTAAAGCCTTTTTTGGTCTTCAGGCCGTAATAAAAATTCTTTTTCGGTTTCTTCTTTTTTTCCGTAAAAGTTTTTTCCTCGCTGTCCCTGCGGTCTAGATCTACGGTAAGGGGGGTTGAAATAGTGGTAAAACCATCTTCATCCGGAGCCTGGGCTTGCGCCAGGACAGTTCCGGCAGCAAGAATGCTAGACACTATAAAAAAAATCAGGTATCGCATATAAATTATCAACGCTTTGCCCCCGGCACTATTGCAAATTCCCAGGCGTAAAAGTAAAGGTTGCCGGGGAGAGCGGCAACACCATTTTGATCACAG
>JALSJF010000009.1 GCA_026989505.1 Cyclobacteriaceae bacterium | reverse complement strand
GTTGTTGGTCTCAGGTTCATAAATATATTCGTCTAAAATAGCACCCGGGTCGTCCCCTTCAAACCACGAAAGCAAATCCTGGTAAATAGCATAAATGGACTGGATATCCTGACGGTAATCCTCCCGGGAGTCGCTGTGGATAAATTCTGCCTGCACGTCCTCAATATTGCCACAAACGCCCTCGTTTACCCGGCCCTTTTGGTAAAGTTGTTTGATCTCCGGCAACAACTCCTGGCCATGAAAGTCCAGCACGTTGTCCATCAACAAACCTAGCAACTCGCTGTCCAGCACGTTGTCTTCTTCTGTGGCTGTAAGAAAAAACCAAAACAACTCCCGGTACCAGGCAAGCACCTCTGCCCGCCTGTGGGGCTGGTGCAAGGCCACCTGGCAAACCATAAGGCCTACCTCGGATTTGGCATAGGTAAAAACCCCGGGTTCGCGCATAAATTTCTGACAAACGGCCAGGTCTTCAGCGCCCGTTTTATATAACACTTGCCAGATATATTCGGTTAAAAGGTCAGCGAGGTAGAAGTCGAGGAAATCAGGATGTTGCCTTAACACCATGAGTATATCGGGCAGGCTTTCGCGGGCTTCGAGCTCGCCCAGGAGCATCAGGGCATGAAACAGAAAATCGGGGCCTTCTTCCGGGCCGGTGGCCATAAAAAGGAAAAAATTGTAACGGGCGATGCTGTCGGCCAACACCTTGTTCAGGTCGGCCACCAGGCTTTCCCGTGGCAGGGCCAATAATTGCGCCACGGTAGCTTCGTCAAGTATCATCCCGGCCTCGTAGAGCAGCTTGATTTCCGGGTGAATAAATTCAGGGGGGCGGGTGGTGTCCGGCAATTTCATTTTTTGCGGGGTAACCTGAAACCTATTGGCCTTAGCTTCATTGAACTGCGAAAAATTCTTCCGTAGCAAGGCCCGGTCATAAGCCTCCCGGGCTTTTTCCAGGTCCTCACCCATCGGGTCGATTTCACTCATTATCGACAGCCTGGTTTCTGCCTGGTCAAACGCTTGAATAGCAGAGAAATACAAAACAGCAATCTTTAAAAAAGCGGTTACTTCGGCAACATGAAAAGTATCCCGGTGCGGGTAAAGAAGTTTGAGATCCATGCTTTCGCCCAGGAGATCGGGCATTTTATCATATTCCCCTCTGGCATAGTACTCGGCCGCCAGGTTTAATTTGCCAAACAAATATTCGGGATGTTCGGCTACGATCCAGCGGTTTACTTCATAGGCTTTATCCGGCTTACCCATGTTGTTGTACAACACCGTCAGGTAGTTTTTCAAAGCCGGCACCTGTGGGTATTTTTCGATTAACCGGGTAAATTTCTTAATCCCTGATTTTTTGCCTTTAGTAGCAAGGGAGTACAACTCGTCCATCTGGTCTTCGAGGTCATCCGGGATGGGATAGAGTTCGCGGCCAAAGTCTCCATCGAAAACGATTTTGTAGCCCAGCAAAAGGTGATGCTTGTCCGTCATCGTTAGGATTTATGTGTTCAACAAAATTACATAAACCCGGGCTTTACTTTACACAGGTGGCGGAAAAATTTACCGGCCAGCCTTTCGGGCCGGTATTTCTTAATACTTTGCCGGTTGCCCTTTAGCCGGCAGGGTTTGCCTGATAAACTCGCGCAGGTCATCGTTGGCCTTTATCAGGTCTTCGGCCCGCAGGTACATCATGTGGCCGCTGCGGTAACCTTTAAAACGCAACCGGCCCTGCATTTTGCCACTGGGGTCAATATGCCAAAGCGTGTATTTAGCGTTAAAGTAGGTAGTGGCCCCATCGAAATAGCCCGACTGGACCAGCACCTGTAAATTAGGGTTTTCGGCCATAGCCAGACGCAGGTTTTCCCCGGTATGGTTGCCCGTTCTGTCCCACGGGTGGACCGGGCCGAACATATTGTATTTGATATCGGTTTTAAACTTCAACTCCTGTTGCAGGTAATAATTGATGGCCGGGGTAAAGGAATGCAGCCAGGAGGTTAGTTCGGCACTGTAATCGGGGCGCATACCGGCCTCTTTTTCATCAATGCCGAGGTAGCGTGAATCCAGGCGGCCAAGGGTCAACCCTTTGTCGCGCAGCAGTTCTTTCCAGAAAAAGGCGGTGGGTACATCTAAGTTATTTTGCAGGATAGAGGTAGCCGAAATGCCGGCATAATAGGCAAACTTTTCGGCCACCGCCTGCTTTTCTGCTGCCGGCAGAAAGCCGCCCCGCACCAGGGCCGGGGTAAGCGTATTGATGGCATAGGCCTCAACTTCGGGCAGTAGTTCGGTTAAATCCTTTTGTTGTAATTCCGGGGGCAGCACTTTATGGTACCAGGCGGCAGCGGCAAAATAGGGTAAGCGGTTGGCGGCCATCACCGGGCCATCGCGGTCGAGGCCCAACCCGGTGGGTGACACCAGGATAACCCCGTTGAGGTACATCCAGTGGCGGTTTTGCAGCTCCAGGGCCAGCCCCGAAACCCGGGTGGTGCCATAACTTTCCCCGATTAAGTACTTAGGTGAACGCCAGCGGTTGTAGCGGGTAACAAAGGTGTTCAGCCACTCGGCCAGGTATTTGATGTCAGCCTTAACGCCAAAAAAGGTTTCTTTCTTCACCTCTTTGTCAAGAATACGCGAGTAGCCGGTATTCACCGGGTTTACATAAACTATATCGGCAACATCTAAAATAGAATACGGGTTGTCGCGTACCCCATAGGGCTGCACCGGATAGCCCTCGTCATCAATATTCAGCAGGCGTGGGCCGGTATAAGCGATGTGCATCCACACCGAAGCCGACCCGGGGCCGCCATTAAACGACATCACCAGGGGGCGGGTCGTGTTGTCCTTGCTATCGGTTCGCAGATAGTAGGTGTAATGCAGGGCGGCAATCACCTTGCCGTCAGCATCCCAAACCGGCTGGGTGCCGGTAATGGCCTTATAGGGGAAACGTTGCCCCTTCACCGTAGCTTCGTGCAGGGTAACCACGGTGGTGTCGGCAGGCAGTTGGCGGTTTTGGGGCAGTACCCGAGGGCTGGCGAAAAGTAACAACAGAAAGAAGGTGACCGGGAAGCGCATAGGTAAAAGGGGTTAATTTGCAGGATAATATTAACCTAAGCGGTACGGATAAGCTACGGTAATTATATAAGCAGCAACATACCATGATGACTGGAAGTTGGGCGAATCTGGTGCGGGTGTTAACCGGATTATTCATGATGAAGAAAATCAATCGCCAAACGACTGCTTGCCCGTTAATTAACGTCAGGTTGTATGACCTGATGTCCCGAGACCTGGTTAACACCTTTTTTACCGGAAGGACTGCAGGGTAATCGAATACTACCCTTTCAAGGTTTCCTTTTTGAAAAAGCTTTTTATACCACAATATCCTCCCTTCGGAATTCACCGGCATGTAAACAGAGCTAAGCCAATAATTGAACAAACATAAGTGAAAAGACACTACCGTCAACTTCACCTGTCCCAAAAGCCCGAAGGGCTGACATTATTTTAAACCAGCCCCTACCGGTACTTCACCTCCACCGCATGAAGTTCTAATATCGGCTTCATAAACTCTTCAAAATCATAGACATAAAGCTGGCTGGCGGCATCACATAAGGCTTTCTCCGGCTCAGGGTGCGTTTCGATAAAAACATCTACGCCTGCAGCCACACCGGCCCTGGCCAGGGTAGGTAAGAACTCCCGGTTACCGCCTTTCGGGTTAGCGCTGGGGATACCGTATTTGCGCACCGAATGGATAACATCAAACATCACAGGGTACCCCAGGTAAAACGACCGCGGATCCACCACCAAATCATTATACCCAAAAGCATAACCGCGCTCGGTAAGGATAATCTTTTCATTACCGGCCGCTTCTACCTTGCCCATCGTCAGCTTCATGCTTTCCGGGGACAGAAACTGGGCATGCTTCAGGTTGATTACTTTGCCTTGTACGGTCAAGTACTGGCCCAGAGGAGCGCCATAGCAAGGACAAAGCCTACAAGCCTGCATAAGCCTTTTACGGCCTGTATAGCCAAGGGCAAGGCGCATAAGCCCTATGCGATTGGCAACAAGGTGGGGCTGGTGGTTACAGGTTATTACTGCCATCTAGGGTTTTATGGGCAATCCGCACGACAGCCAAACCCTTGAACCCTTGCTAGGGCAGATACAACAGCTGTTGGGTTACACGCCCCGCGAGGTGGTCTATGACAGGGCCTGGCGTGGCCGCAGTCAGATAGGCAATACGGTGATTTCTACCCCGGGCAAGCCCCTTAAACGTGACACGGCCTACCAAAAAGAAAAGTTCAGGCGCAGGGCAACCATTGAACCCATTACCGGCCACCTGAAAACGGACTTCCGTAGGCGAAGAGAACTATCTGTGGGGCAGGCACTCGCCCCAAATCAATGCTTACCTGGCGGCCAGCGGTTGGAATTTGAAGAAATTGATGGAGAAGTTGAAACAACAACTTCTTTGGTTTTACTCTTTTTAGACAAAATCCCGGCTAATGGCTTTCCGCAGCCAGTTTCAACCCTAAATTTTGAGTTTTTGAGGAGCGACTATTTATTCAGGCAAGTCATATTCTATCAAAGGGTTATCAGAGGCATCTATGCCATAGATTTTCTTATTTTTTTCATCTATAGCAAATGAATATATGTCATGATCTAATACGTACCTTCTAATAGGTTTTCCAGACCAGTCGTATTGAACGATCTGGTTTGCCCTTAAATCCAATATATTAGATCTGCCTGAATATAAGCCATAAATAAAGTTATCTGTTGCTTTCAAATCAAGGTATCCCAATTGGCCGTTACCTGAAAGGTCCGCCCTGCCATCATTGGTCAAAACATATTCGGGAGGGAAATTATTATCAGGCCCTTGAACAGTTAAAACACACTCCCTCTTTTCATAATCAACTACCTGCAACAAAGCTGTATAAACATAACCAATAACCATTTGTCTTCGAGATATCCCGTGGGCCAAATTAACCCTATAAATATTGGCTTTAACATTATAGTTAAAATTCTCCGGGTCAATATTATAGATATTGGGAAGTTCCGGGTATTTAAAGAAAGAATACAACCTTTCCTTATTTAAATTAAAAACAGAAAACCTTGGTTCTCGGCCATGATAGCCTGCTATGAATGTTGTTTCATCTAACAAAAGAAAGTCATGAATTTTAGGCTGTGTAATTCGTATTCGTTGCGATAAAATATAATTTCTATTATTAATTATACTATCAATGTTTAAAAGAGTAATGCTACTTTCAACCGCGTCAAAGGCCCAAAGCGTGTTTCCATAACTTTGAACATCCCATAACCCAAGGTATTCTCCAGGTCCACTACCCGAGAAGCCAGTCTTCGCTAAAAATTGTAAATTATTTTGACAATTGAACAGTAGGATTTGACCATCGATATTGTGCCTATCAATAATAACAAGGAGGGTATCAGCTGCCAAGTATACTTTAGAGGGACTGACCAATGTAGACGATGCCAAACGATTATATCTTCCTCGCAATTGAATAGGGCTGGCGAAAGATTCTTGAGTAACATTACTTATATTCCTCTTTTCCTGCTCTTCCAAGAAATTGCAGGCAATCTGAATTGACATAATAGATATTAAGAATATTAATTTAAATATTCGCATTTTAGGGGGTACCGTAAAGTAAGTTACGAAAAACTAATGGGTCTATCTTCATGCTTGTGTTATGTAATGCCATAAAGATAAACCCAAGAGAAAGATCATTTATCTGCACCACCAGAATATGGTGTCATGTCTAAGATTGTCATCGTTTCTCGCCAACAATCTTGGCCATTATTAACACATTTGAACCATGTTACAACACACCTTGCATTAGGGGCTCCGATACACCCGTTGTCACCAGCCATAAGTGGTTGAAAGGTCCCTCCCCCGAGACAAAGAACAAAAATCAATATTAGAACTCCTGCTAAAAACTTACTAAACTTTTTCATACTAATAAATTTTTGGTTAGAAATAATTTTCCTGCCAACCTCGTTATAAAAAATGAAAGACGCAAATGGCATTCCCCAAAATTCCCCAAAATTCCCCAAAATTCCCCAAAAACTGGGTTAACGGATTGAAGGTGAAAGGGTTACGTTATTATGCAGTTATTTTTTGGCCTTTTTGGGGCATTTTTCTCGCAAAAAGGTTAGCCCGGCACCAACGGGGGCTAAAAGAGCGGAGGGTTTTTTGTCAGCGGGTTGGTTGGCTAAACATACGGGGAAAACTACCCTGCCGTTTGGCGAGCCAGGGTGAAAAGTTGCCCGGTTATACTAAACCGTTATATTGGTCACGCTATCTGAACAGCTTAAATTCTGTTAATCCCAAAAATCGCAATAGGATTTCGTTATGAGAGCTTAAAGTACAAGAAAATCAGCACGTTTGGCGAGGATGCATAATGGATTTGTATGGTGACGAGGCAAAGGTGAACGAAGTGACTGATTTTAAAGTAGTCTAAGTTCGTAATAGATAGGTTATTGAGATTCTTGGGTTAATGCCAACAACAGGCTTGACCGGAAAACAGAGAAGTTGTGCAACAGGGTCAACACAAAACTATCGGCAAAAGAAAAGACCAAAAGGAATACGGGGGCTTTAACCCGGATTATAATGATGTATGCAAAATATTTTATCCCCAAATTTGGGTCATGCTTAAACTTAGGCTCATTCTGTGTTTTGTGTATAACATATTGTTTTACAGTATTTTGCAGTCCATCAGCTCTCTGGGCACAAAAAAATCTGCAAAATTTTTGGGGTTAATTTTATGACCTTAATCATCGGTTAATGGCTAAAATATCGATAAAAACAAATAAATTACCCCCGCAAAGATAGCAGCCCATGGCCGGAGCCGATGTTTTTAATATATATCAGAATAAATCTAACTTACGGTGGGTAGTGTTGGCCACGGCCGCGGTTATC
>JALSJF010000008.1 GCA_026989505.1 Cyclobacteriaceae bacterium | reverse complement strand
CGGCTGTTACTTGTACTTCATTGGCTGAACTTTGATACGGCCATCGGGGCCGGTATTACCGCATTGTTTGTGGCCCGGCACCTCGGGGTGGTCATTCCCGCAACAGTAGTACTCTCCCTGGCACTGGCCGTACTGGCCATCTACAATTTTGATCATTTGATGGATGCCCGGCAGATAACCGGCACTGCCCGCTCGGCCCGGCACCGGTTTTATCAGCAGAACGCTCCTATGCTGGCACGTTATCAGGTAGTTTTATTGCTTGCCCTCCTGGCCGCCAGTTGGTATGTGCCGGCTGCTATTGTCCGGGCGGGCATAGTTCTGGCGGCTGTTGCCCTGATTTATTTTTTGTTGCTCTTTATTGTCTTGCCGAAAAGGTTTTTATTTAAAGAGGTAATCATCGCTGCGGTATATGTATGTGGCATCTTCCTGCCGGTGGTTGCCGGCAACAGGGTGCCTGTTGGCCATATTTTACCTTTATGGATGCAACTGTTTTTACTGGCGCTGGGCAATACACTCATCTTTGCCTGGTTTGATTATGATCTCGACCGGCAGGAGGGCCATGCTTCTTTGGCCCGGGTACTCGGCAGAAAAACAATTTACTGGCTGAGTCTTGCCCTTCTGCTTATCCTGGGGCTAAGTGTTGCCGGGCACTTGCTGGCTGGCAACAACTTTTGCTACCAGCTTATCATTGCCCTGATGGCCATGGTGCTGGCCTTCAACCTCTTACTTCATAAGTACACCGGCCGCTATGAAATTTTTCGCCTGGCCGGGGATGCCATTTTTTTTCTTCCCCTGATCGGCTTGTTATGGTAAGGCCTGACTATAACCGGATAGCCTGGTGTTATGATGCCCTGGCCAGGGTAGTGTTTGGGCCTTTACTGGAAAGGGCAAAACAAGCCTTGTTGGAGGAAGTCAGGGAAGGCAGCAAGGTGCTGGTGGTGGGTGGGGGCACCGGTAAAATACTGGCCTGCCTCGGTGCAAAGGGTAAAGCCCTGTCCGTTGATTTTGTGGAATTGTCGGCTAATATGCTGGCCAGGGCCAGGCGGCAAAAGACGACTAACCTGGCCGTAAGGTTTCATCAGGGGGACATCCGGGGGACTAATGGTGCCGGCTATGATGTAATAATCACCAATTTCTTTTTTTCCCAGTTCCGGTCGGCAGAGGTGGCAGAACTGCTCCTGGCCCTCAAACCTAAACTGGTGGCCGGGGGAGTACTGCTCTTTAGTGATTTTACCGCCCCTGCCTGTTTTTCTGACCGGCTAACCGGCAAGTTGATGTATTTGTTTTTTCGCCTCGCTACCGGCATAAAAGCAAGCAGGTTCCCGGATTACGCTTCTTTATTTACCGGGGCGGGCTTCACCCAATTAAAGGCCCGGCCGGTAGGCCGGAATATAGTGGCGGCCTTATATAAACCGGTAGCCTAACAACTACCGGGCAACCTTGAGGTGGAAATACCCGGACGGCAGGCCGGAACAGGGGGAGAAAAATAGAAATTTACCGCTATTGGATTTAACCTTTCATTGAAATAAGCAGGGTAGTTTATTTTGTACTTTTTTAATAAGGCTAATTTGATTATACTTTCATTCAAATTAGACTAAGTTGCTTACTTCTGACCATACAATATCATTCCTGGATATCGTCTTGAATGACATAAAGGAACCGATTTATGTTCTTGACAAAGAATTTAAAGTGGTTGTCTGGAACGAGGCCGTAGCTGAACTGACCGGAGTGCCTGCTTCGCAGGTGTTGGGCACAGGGATAGAAAAAATTGCTTCTTTCAAAGACCAGGGCTCCCGGGGCCGGTTGCAGGAAGGAAAGCCGGTAGCTGATATTGTTGCGATCAATGGCATCGACTTTCGCACCCAAATCACCCCGGTTTTTAGGGGGGAAGAAATGGCCGGTTGGCGGGGAGGATTGTATGCCTTGGATGAAAGTATTCTCAGGTCGTTGCCGCGGGAATACCTCGTGGAGGTGATAAATGCTTCCCCCATAAGTACCATAGTGTTTAATCCGGACGGGAGCATTATGTACTCCAATAACGCTTATAAGAAAATGTGGAAGCTGAGTGATAGCGAGCTGGCCTTTGTTAATCAGCGGTACAACATATTTTTAGATAAGCAATTGGAGCGGCAAGGCATGATGCCCTATGTAAAAAGGGCTTTTACCGGGAAAAAACACCATTCACCGGTGTTTACCTATACCCTGAAATCTTCGCAGTTAGGCAGGGTGGAGAATGAAGAGCCCACGCAAATGATTGCCCACATGTTTCCGATTAAAAATGAAGCCGGGCAGGTGATGTTTGTGGTGCTCAATTTTATTGATGTAACCGAACAATATAAACTTGAACAAGCCTATAAAATCAGTGAAAGGCGGTTGCAGTTGGCTGTTGAAGGGGGCGACCTGGGAACCTGGGACTGGGACCTGGTGACCGGTAAAGTGAGGTATAATGATCGCTGGGCAGAAATGATCGGCTATAAACTTGATGAGGTTTATCAAGTAACATGGAATAACCTGCTGCATCCTGACGATAAAGAAGAAGCCCTTGCCAAACTGCATAAACTTACCAGCGGGCAGGAAGAAAACTATGAGGCGGAATTCAGGTTAAAAACAAAATCCGGGGGTTGGAAGTGGGTGCTTGACCGGGGCAAGGTGGTTGCACGGACAGCCGATGGCAAGCCCGCCCGGGTGGCCGGCACGCATATTGATATTAACGACCGCAAATTAGGTGAGGAAAGGCTTAAAGAGAACGAAGAAAAATACAGGCGCCTGGTAGAAAATGCCCCTATCGGTATCGGCATTATTGCCGATGAAAAACTCATGTTTATCAATCAGCGGCTGGCAGATATGGGTGGGGTTACCAATAAAGATATGGTTATAGGGGCCCCGGCCAAAAAATTTGTCACCGAGGCCGGCTATCCTAAGTTTATCGAGCGTTATCACCAGGTTGTTGACAAAGGCGAGAATGCCCCTTTGTATAGCACCCAGCTAAAGTCAGTAAACGGGGAAATTATAGATGTAGAAGTTATCTCTATCCCCACCAAATTTGAGGGCAAGCCGGCTATGCAAGTGCTTATTCATGATATAAGCGAACAGCAAAAAATAATGAGTGAGCTGACCAGAAGCCGGGAACTGCTGCATCAACTGTTTGAGAATGCCCCGATGGGTATAGTATATCTGAATGACAAATTTGACATTATCAATATCAATAAAGCCTTCGAGCGTATCTTTGGCTATACCCTGAATGAGCTTGAGGGTAAATCGTTGGTGGATTATATTATCCCGGCCGAATTGACCGAAGAGGCCGAACAACTGAACAACTCAGCCCTAAAAGGGGAGATTAAGTATTTTGAGTCTTATCGCTACAGTAAATCAGGGGAGAAAATCCCCGTACTGATATCGGCCCTGCCGATCATGGAAAATGACAAACCGGTTGGTATATATGGTATTTATGTAGATATCCGGCAGCGAATCAAGGCAGAAGAAGAACTGAAAACCCGTAACCTCGAACTTGATAATTTTGTTTATAAAGTTTCCCACGACTTACGGGCGCCCCTGGCCTCCATCCTGGGCCTGATAAACCTCACTAAACTTGAAGGCGAGTTGCAGGAGAAGGAATACTACATTGATTTAATGGAAAAGCAGGTACAAAAGCTCGACCATTTTATCCGTGATATCCTTAGTCACTCTAAAAACCTGAAGATGTCGGTTACTGCAGACATTATTGATTTTGCGGGGATCATAAATAAATGTTTTGATGACCTCGGCTATCTGCGGGGCTCAGAAAAGGTTGTCAGGAAAATAACCATTTCTGGCGGGGAGTTTTACAGCGATAAGTGGCGGATAAACGAAATTTTCAGAAACCTGATTGGTAATGCCATAAAATACCGTAATAAAGAAGCCGAACAATGTGAAGTTGATGTTACCGTAGAGGTAGGGTCCGGTGGGTGTACGATAATTGTGGCGGACAATGGTATTGGCATTTCGGCAGAAAACCTGCCCAAGGTGATGGAAATGTTTTACCGGGGCTCCGACCAGTCGGAGGGTTCGGGCATAGGCTTGTATATTGTACAGAAAGCCGTTGAGAAAATTAACGGCACCATTGCTATAGAAAGTGAGCCCAATAAAGGTACACGGTTTAAAATAGGGTTGCCCTCACTCCGGGACCTGCTGAAGGAAAAAAACGGTCAGAATATGCTGCCGGAACAATAAAACCCTTATTTTGTTTACCCCTCTGCCGGCAAGGCTGTATTTTAGCAGGTAAAATTTCTAAGCTAACGACTGGTGGCGCAAAGCGAAAGAGCGAGGTTTTTTGTTAAGAACTTAATCAGGGGGCTGCTATGGCTGGCCCTGTTAGTGGCGGCTTTTGTGCTGTTTAACCATTATGTTGACATCGAATCCTCTGAGTTTTTAATGTACCTCGGAGACAATGCCCCCCTGGTTTATTTTGTGTATTTCCTCTCTGAGATTGTAGTAGGCATTATTCCGCCAGAAATGTTTATGGTCTGGTCGTTGGAGCTGACCCAAGGCCGGAACTACGTGCTGGATGTGTTTCTGCTGGCGGCTATTTCCTATTTTGCCGGGGTGGTAACCTATTATTTCGGCCGCTATTTTCATACCACCATTATTTACCGCTATTTACGCAGGAGGTATTTGCGTAAGTTTGAAGGCCGGGTAAGCCAGTTTGGCGGCTTCCTGTTATTTGTGGCAGCCGTGACCCCGGTACCCTATTCCGGTATTTGTATGCTGATGGGGGCCGGACGTTATGCCCAACGGAAATTTTTTCTCATTACCCTGTTCCGGTTGGTACGGTTTGCCGTTTATGGGTACATCATGTGGCGCGCCAGCCTGCTGTGAGCTAACCGTATATTTCGGCCAGTTTATCGGCTACTACATGCATCTCGGCAACCGTATTGCTGGCCGCAAACGAAAACCTGACCGTAGCCCGCGCTTCATCGTGTTGCAGGGCCTGCAGCACATGCGAGGGCTTATTGGCCCCACTGGCACAGGCACTGCCGGCCGAAACCGCTATGCCGGCCAGGTCGAGTTTAAAAATAAGCATGTCGTTTTCCGGGTGGGGCGGAAAACTGGCACTTAAAATGGTGTACAGGCCCTCATTCTGCTTACCCGAAGTACCGTTGAACTGTACCCCGGGTACTTTTTCCCTGAGCAGGTTGGTTAGCGTAGATTTAAGCCGTTCGATATGCTGTCTTGATGCGGCCAGCCGCGCATAAGAGAGTTCCAGGGCTTTGGCCATGCCGGCAATGGCCGCCACATTTTCGGTGCCCATGCGCAAGCCCCGCTCCTGCTCGCCCCCATGATAGATACAGGTAAGCTTAGTGCCCTTTTTAAGGTACAGGAAGCCCACCCCTTTGGGGCCGTGAAATTTGTGGGCGCTGGCCGCCAGCCCGGTAAGGTTACTATTGTTTACATTGAGGGTATAGCGGCCGGTGGTTTGTACGGCATCGGTAAAAAAGGGGGCATTATACGCCTGGCAGATTGCCGCCACTTCGGGCAATGGCAGCAGGTTGCCAATTTCATTATTCCCATGCATTAAGGCTACCAGGGCATTGGGGTGTTGGGCCAGTGTTTCCCGCAGATGTTCAGGCGCTAGCTGCCCGTTACCGGCCGGCTTTAGCCAGGTGACAGGGGTAATTTTTGCTTTCTCTAAGTAGCGCAAGGTTGCCAAAACGGCCGGATGTTCAAGGGGCGAACTAATAATATGGGGCACGTGCCGTGCTATGCCTTGCAGGAAAATATTAGCAGCTTCGGTACCACCGGCCGTAAAAATTATTTCGGAGGCCGAGGCGCCAACCAGGCCGGCAATGGTTTTACGGGCCTGCTCTATAGCCGTTCGTGCCTTGCGGCCAATACTGTGGGTTGAGGAAGGGTTACCGTAAATTTCGCTCAGATAAGGCTGCATGGCGGCTATCACTTCCGGGTAGGGAGCGGTGGTGGCGGCATTATCTAAATAAATCGACATATAATAATGTTGGCGGAATCAGGCGGTGAGATGCTCAATTTCGGTAATTATTTTATCCGCCAGGGCGTCAGCTTCCCCCGCGGTTGGGGCTTCGGTATAAATGCGGATAATCGGTTCGGTATTGGATTTGCGCAGGTGTACCCAGCTTTGGGCAAATTCAATTTTAACCCCGTCAACGGTGTTAACCTCCTGCCCGGCATAGCGCGCAGCCAGCGCTTGTAAAATAGCTTCCACATCAATTTCCGGGGTAAGGGCAATTTTCTTCTTCGCCATAAAATACTCCGGGTAAGAGGCCCTGAGGGCCGACATTGACAGGCCTTTTTTTACATAGTGGGACAAAAACAAGGCCACCCCTGCCAGGGCATCCCGGCCATAGTGCAGGGCCGGATAGATGACCCCACCATTACCTTCGCCCCCGATAACCGCATTTTCGGCTTTCATTTTCTCCACTACATTAACTTCCCCTACGGCAGCGGCATAATATTGGCCGCCATATTTTTCGGTAACATCGCGTAGGGCCCGGGTGGACGACAGGTTGGAAACGGTATTGCCACCTGATAAAGACAGGATATAATCGGCCACCGCCACCAGGGTATATTCTTCCCCGAACATGGAGCCGTCTTCGTTGACCAAAGCCAGGCGGTCAACATCGGGGTCAACCACAATGCCCAGATGGTGTTCGCCTTTTTTAAGCAGGGCACTAATGTCTGCCAGGTTTTCCGGCAGCGGCTCCGGGTTGTGCGGGAACAATCCGGAGGGTTCGCAATGCAGTTGGGTAATTTGCTTTACCCCCAGGGCCTTCAATAGGCGGGGAACAGCAATGCCCCCGGAGGAATTAACGGCATCCACTACAATATGTAAACCGGCCTTTTCGATGCCTTTCCGGTCAACCTCAGGAAGTTTTAAAATTTCATCAATGTGTTTATCCAGGTAAGTATCATCAGTCTTTACC
>JALSJF010000007.1 GCA_026989505.1 Cyclobacteriaceae bacterium | reverse complement strand
GCGGTGAAGGTGAAAACAACCAGCAGGACAAAAGACAGGTAATAATGGCGCATAATTGACAACGATGGGGTTTGCATTGTTTAAGGCCTTAAACATACAAAATCCTCTGTTGATTGCCGTCCGCAAGCGCATAACCGGCAAATTGCCGGGGTAAGTGGCACAAAAAAACCGGCAAGCAGGGCTAAACCGGTTTGCATGTCTTGCTCGTGGGGCGACTAAACTTCCAGGTCTTTTTTATGCTTGCTCACCAGCTTGTTGGGGAATACCCAGGGCGAGATAATTGCCAGGAACAAGAGCGTATAAACTAAAATTACCATTATCATAATACTGCCATTTTTATTGAGGCTGCTAAATTGGGAAAAAAAAACGGAAGTTTAAAATATTGGCTGGCAAAATACCCGGAATAGTCTGCCGGATAGCCTATCTTTATTCTTAGTAACCTACAATAAACTTCGTCACGCAGCGAATGAAACCTACGATTACCGGAATTATTGCGCTTTTTTTATGGCTGATGGTTATGGGTTGTGACCAACCGGCCGTTGATGGAAAAACCACGGAAGTTGTCCGGGACAAAGATGGCCGTATTATAAGCGGGACGTATAAAAAGTATAATGCTGCAGGAAAGCTTGAGGCGGTAATGCATTTTAAAGACAGGAAATTGCATGGCAAGGCAACCAAATATTATGCCGATGGCAAAACCGTACGTAGCGAGCTGAACTATGACATGGGCCGGTTAAACGGCCTGCAGAAACGGTATTATGCATCGGGGAAATTGTATAAAGAGGAACCGTTTGTGATGGGCAAGCGGCATGGGCTGGTAAAAAAATACCGCGAAAGCGGCCTGTTGATGAGCGAAGCGAGGTATAAAAATGGCTTTGCGGGTACTGACCTAAAGGAATATCTGACCAATGGTAAACTAAAAAAGAAATATCCCATTATTGTGGTAGAAGAAGATGATAACCTGCTGAAAAACGGTACATATACGCTTCGGGTTTATTTGTCAGACAAATCGAAAAATGTGAAATATTATCTCGGCAAACTCGATGCAGGGGGTTACCTGCACGATGGGCTGGATCAACAATATAATATTACCGATGGGGTGCTGACTTACACTTTCCCCTTGCAGCCCGGTCAGATAGTCCAGCACCGCTTTGATTTTGTGGCCCGTACCCCAACCCGGCTGAACAATACCTTTGTCACTACCCGCACCCACCGGGTGAAAATTGTCTATCCGCGTTAGTTGTCCTTGATAAATTTGTCAAAGCGCGAGGCCTCGCCCTGGCGGGGAAAATTATTGTTAAAGGGGTAAACATCCCCGGTTTTTTCTTCGGGGTCGAGCCGTAACAACACCACTTGCTTGTCTTTTACAAACACCCTGGTTACCTGATGTTCGTTCATGCGCCAGATTTCGGCCGGCAGCAATTCGGTTTCTTTACTGCCATCGGCATAGGTCCATTCCAGCAGCAGCGGGCTTACCAGGCCGCCCAGGTTTTCAAAGGTTACCTCGTAGAGGTTTTTGCCGGCTGCCCGGGCAAGAATAGCGTCATTGTCCGGGCGGTTCATAAACTCCCCGTAAGCACGGCTGCCCGGTTTGTACAACTTGATTTCCTGCGGCACCCGCAACTTATTGTCAGCTTTCTGGTAACGGCTGTTGGAGGCGTGCCGGTAACCAACCGGGTACCAGTTAACATCTTTTAGGTTGATATCTACATATTCCGTAGAATAGAACCAGCCGCGCCAGAACCAGTCGAGGTCCACGGCCGAGGCATCCTCCATGGTACGGAAAAAATCGGCCGGCATGGGCCGTTTGAATGCCCAGCGCTGAGCGTAGGTTTTAAAGGCATAATCAAATAGTTCCGGGCCCATAACTACTTCGCGTAATACCCACAGGGCAGCCGCTGGCTTACCATAGGCATTATAACCAAACTGGGCAATTTGTTCGGAGTTGGTCATAATCGGGCGGATATAATCGGGGTTGCCGCGCATATAGTTGGTTATACCGCGGGGTGTGCCCCAGGTGAGGTCCAGGTAGGGGTAGTGCCTGGCCAGGGTCTGGTGTTCTAAAAAGGTGTTCAGCCCCTCATCCATCCATGTCCATTGGCGCTCATCAGAGTTAACAATCATGGGGAAGAAATTATGGCCAACTTCGTGCACAATAACCGAGACCATGGCTTGCAGGTGCCACGTAGAATATTTGCCGTTGCTTAATGGCCGGCCGCCATTAAAGCAGATCATCGGGTACTCCATGCCCTGGTCGGCAGTGTGAACGCTGATAGCTACCGGGTAGGGGTAGTCGAAGGTATAGTGTGAATAGGTTTGCAAGGCATTGGCTACGGCCCGGGTAGAATGTTCTTCCCACAAGGGGTTGCCTTCTTTGGGATAAAACGACATCGCCAGGGGGGTGTTTGTGGCCAGCGGCACGCCCATGGCATCCCAGATAAACTTGCGCGAGGAGGCAAAAGCAAAATCGCGGACGTTGGTGGCGGTAAAATGCCAGGTTTTGGTTTCCTGGCTAGGCGATTTCTCTTTTTTACGGGCTTCTTTTTCGCTGACAATAATTACCGGGGTACTGGCCCTGGTGGCGGCTGCCAGCCGCTCCTGTTGGGTAGCGGTGAGCACTGCCGTGGGGTTTTGCAACCGGCCGGTGGCCGCTACCAGGTGATCGGCCGGCACGGTAATTTCCACATCAAAATCACCAAAGGTGAGGGCAAACTCGCCCTGGCCGAGAAATTGCTTGTTCTGCCAGCCTTCCACATCGTCATATACCGCCAGGCGCGGGTACCATTGGGCTGCGGTAAAAATATAATTGCCATCCTTCGGAAAATATTCATAGCCACCCCGGCCGTCAACACGCTGGCGGTCGTACATATTGTAGCTCCAGCTTATTTTTAAGGCTGTTTTGTTGCCGGGGGTAAGTGGTTCCGGCAGGTCAATGCGCATCATGGTTTCGTTGATGGTGTAGGGCAGGGGGGAACCGTTGGCACCGGTAACCCGGGCAATTTTATACCCGCCCTGGTAAAAGTAATCACCGGTAACAGGCATGATGTCCTGGGCCTCCATTTCGGTACCGTTAATGGCGGTTTCTTCAGCACGGAATGACAGGGCATTTGGCTGGCGGATATTTTGGTCGAGTTGAAACCACAGGTAAGGTAACGGCTGCGGGGAGTTATTATAGAAGGTAACTTCTTCTTCCCCGGCAAGTACCAGGGTGTTTTCATCAAGGGAAACCTTAATACTATAATCGGCTTGCTGTTGCCAGTACTTATGCCCCGGCTGGCCGGAGGCCGTGCGGTAACTGTTGGGGGTAGGCAGCAAATCGCCCAGTTGTTCAAATTTACCCTGCCAGTTTTGTGCCGTAACAACAAAGGGCAGCACCACAAATGCTGCCCAAAAAAGAGTTTTCATAAAAATATTTTTCCCTAATTACCGTCTTTGAATTTTTCAAATTTAGACTTTACTTCCCGTTTCGGAAAATAATTATTGTCAATTTTCACATCGGCTGTCTCCAGGTTGGGGTCAATGGTGATATTTACTACTTCCTTATCTTTGGCAAACACCTTGGTTACCTGGGTTTCGTTCATCCGCCAGATTTCAGCCGGTAGCTTTTCTATTTCTTTGGTGCCGTCTTTATAGGTCCATTCAATAATTACCGGCATAACCAAACCGCCTTTGTTTTTGAGGGTGAGCTCATAAAGGTTGCGGTTGGCGTTAACCTTGCGGATGGCCTCGTCATCCACGCGGTTCATGAATTCCCGGTATTGGCGCGATTCGGTATCCGTCAGGCGAATGGTTTCGTAGCCCCCGGAGAAGTCAATGTTATTGCCTTCCTCATCCACATTTTGGTTGGCGATTTTTCCGGCTTTGGCTTTGTTTTCAAATGACTTGTCATCGGCAGCCACTTTAAACCAGCGCACATTGGCCAGTTCTATATCTACGTAATCGGTGGTATAGAACCAGCCGCGCCAGAACCAGTCCAGGTCCACGGCCGAGGCGTCTTCCATAGTGCGGAAGAAATCAGCCGGCTCGGGTGATTTAAAGGCCCAGCGCTGGGCATATTCTTTAAAAGCGTAATCAAAAAGTTCCGGCCCCATGACGGTTTCCCGTAAGATGTTCAGGGCGGCAGCCGGTTTGGCATAAGCATTATTGCCAAACTGTACTATCTGTTCCGAGTTGGTCATAATCGGGCGGATGTAATCGGGGTTGCCCTTCATATACTTCACAATACTGGCTGCGGTACCCCTGCGGGCCGGCATGTCCGGGTAATATTCGCGCTGGGTAAGCGATTGCACAAATGTATTCAGGCCTTCGTCCATCCAGGTCCACTGTCTTTCATCAGAATTAATAATCATCGGAAAAAAGTTGTGGCCTACCTCGTGTACAATCACCCCGATCATGCGCCATTTGGTAACGTCAGAGTAGGTGCCATCGGGGTTGGGGCGGCCAAAGTTGAAGCAGATCATCGGGTATTCCATACCGATGCTGGCCGAATGTACCGAAATGGCTACCGGATAGGGGTAGTTGATGGTGCGCTTGGAGTAGCTTTCGAGGGTAATGGCCACCGCCCGGGTTGATTCCTGCTCCCACAGCGGGTTGCCTTCTTTAGGGTAAAACGACATGGCCAGCGGGGTGTTGTCGCCAATTTTTACCGCCATGGCATCCCAGATAAACTTGCGTGAAGAGGCAAAGGCAAAATCGCGGACGTTGCTGGCGGTAAAATGCCAGGTTTTGGTTTTGTTGGTAACCGGGTTTTGCTCACGTTCTATGGCTTCTGCCTGGCTCACAATAATTACCGGTTTATCAAACGTAGTTTTGGCCTGCTCAAAGCGCTTTATCTGCTCCCGGGTAAGCACTTCTTTGGGGTTTTGCAGCCAGCCGGTGGCGCCTACCACGTGGTCGGCCGGCACGGTGATGTGCACATCAAAATCACCGAAGGTAAGGGTAAACTCACCGCGGCCCAGAAACTGCTTGTTTTGCCAGCCGTTAACATCGTTATACACCGCCATGCGCGGGTAAAACTGGGCGATGGTGTACAGGGCATTGCCATCGGCAGGGAAAAACTCATAACCGCTGCGCCCGCCAAGCTGCATCCTGTCGTTGATATTATACGACCATTTAATAGAAAAAGCGTACGTATCCCCGGTTTTCATGGTTACGGGGATATCCACCCGCATCATGGTTTTGTTGATGGTATAGGGCAGGGGGTTGCCATGGGTGTCGGTTACGGCACTTATTTTAAAACCACCGTCATAATCTTCTACCCCGGTAAGCCGTTGAAAGTTCTTGGTGGAGATTTCATTCTCTTTGATGGCACTGCCCCTCACTTTCGGGCTGTTGGAATCCCGGGCCCGCATGTTCTGGTCTAACTGTACCCACAGGTAGGTAAGCGGGTCGGGCGAGTTGTTGGTGTAGGTGATGGTCTCGGAGCCGGTAATTTTCCGGTTAACATCATCAAGTTCTACGGCAATCACGTAGTCGGCTCTTTGCTGCCAGTAGGCCGGGCCGGGGGCGCCCGAGGCGCTGCGGTATTCATTGGGTGTGGGCAGGTCGGGGCCCAGTTGTTCAAACTTGCCCTGCCAGTTTTGGGCCATGGCGGCAAAGGAGACAAGGATAAGTGACAAGAGGGAAATTACGTTTTTCATTATGCTGAATTTATTTTTTACCAAAATTTTGTTTCATACATCATGGTGATGGCAATGGCCGCCACCCCCGAAGAAATCACCATGCGCCAGTCGCGTTTGGCTACCCCGCCAATATCCACCACCAGAATGGCCGCCAGCAAAAACAAAATCACAATCACAATCTGGCCGATTTCGAGGCCGATATTGAAGGCCAGCAATTGGGTAACAATGGTTTCGTCTTTGCCCAGCAGGCTGCGCAAATAGTTAGAGAACCCCAGCCCGTGGATTAACCCGAAAAACATGGCAAAATAATAGTTGACCTGGGCTTTCATGGGCCGGCCGGCCCCTTTTTGCCGGAAAAGGTTAAAAAAGGCCGTTAGAAATATGGTGACCGGGATCAAAAACTCTATCAGGTCGGAGTTAAACCTGATTACCCGCAAGGTAGCCAGGGCCAGGGTGATTGAGTGGCCAATGGTAAAGGCGGTAACCAATATCAGTACCTTTTTCCAGTCGCTGATAGTAAACAGGGCGGTGAGGGCAATAACAAATAAAATGTGGTCAGAACCCCTGAGATCAAGGATATGCCGCAGGCCTAACCCGAAAAATAACGTAAACTCTTCCAATAGTATAATTTTTCGATCGGTTGCAATAATAATGCATAATTTTGAGGACTTATAAACCGTTTGTATAATGCATTAAACGAAGCCAATGATAAACTTTTTATTCGTTGTTTTTTACCTGGCAATTCCATCCCGGCACCCTTTTCATGTAAGTGTGTGCGATATAGCCTACAAAGACCGGCAGAAAACCTTGCAGGTAGCGCAGCGGGTATTTTTGGATGACCTGGAGCAGGCCCTAAATAAACGGTTTGGTGTTAACTTGGATATTAGCAACAAGGCTACAGCCACCTACCGCGACTCGTTAATTCAGGCCTATCTTTTCGAGAATCTACACATTACCGTTGATGGAAAGGAGCGGAAACGGGTGTATATCGGCAATGAAGTGGAAGAAGACGGTATGTGGTGTTATATTGAATACCAGGGGGTGAAAAAGTTTAAAGCATTGCAGGTAAGCAGCACTGTTTTTCTTGAAATTTTTGCCGACCAGGCCAATATTATCCATTATAAATACGGTGATTACGAGCGTAGCACCAAACTCGACAACGACCGGAAGGCGGTGATATTTCCTATGCGGGAGTAAACCGCAAGTAAGGCCGGGCAAAGTAGAATTATTACCGGAATAATTTTATATATTTGGCTGACCAATCTGCTTTTTATGCAAACAACCATTCTGAAAATCAAATTTTGGTGGGCTTTTTTGTTCGTTCTGATAGCGGCTGCCGGGGCGATGGCACAAAATGCCGAGTCCACCCCAAAGGCCGATACCCTGTACAGGGTAGAGACCAATGACGGCAATGTGTTTATCGGGGAGATTATCTCGATGGATAAGGAAAAGGTTGTGCTGCAGAGCGAGGCCCTGGGAACCATTACCCTGCACCAAAAGTTTATTGTAAAAATAGAGCAGGTAGTGGGGGCGGAGGTTGCCGAAGGCGATGTATGGTACCGCAACCTGCAATCGGCCCGTTACTTTTTTGCCCCGAACGGCTATGGTTTAAAGAAAGGCGAATCGTATTACCAGAATATCTGGGTTTTTTACAATCAGTATAGTGTTGGTATTACCGACCGGTTTTCTATTGGGGTGGGCATGGTGCCGCTGTTCTTTTTTAATTTTGCCCCAACGCCAATCTGGATTACCCCGAAGTTTTCCATCCCCCTGGCAGAAGATAGAATAAACCTCGGGGTGGGGGCGCTGGTAGGTTATGTGATAGGCGTAGAGGGGGCCCCTTTCGGCATTACCTTTGCCTCGGTTACCTTTGGCCCGCACGACAAGAATGTTTCGATAGGCCTGGGATATGCCTTTGCCGGTGGCAACTTTGCTTCGGCCCCGGTTATCAATATCGGTGGCCTGTTGCGGGTTAGCCGTAAGTCTTATTTAATGACCGAGAACTATTTTGTTGCCGTAGATGGCGTGGTTGGTGGCTTTATGATTTTTGGTGCCCGGTCAATGATCAATAGGACCGCCATAGATTACGGCCTGGGCTTTCCCGTAGCCCCTGGCATGGATGGTTTTCTGGCTATGCCGTGGCTGGGCCTAACCGTGCCTTTCCAGAAAAAGTAAGCTTTACATTTTCAAAAAGGCCAGGATCTCCTGCTGGTACTCATGATAGAGGTCATCGCCAAAACGCTTCAGGGCCTGCAGGTTTTGTGGTTCTACATTATCCATATTGGGGTCAATGTCGCGGGGTAGCGCCCCGTTAATCCGCAAGTATTGTTTGCTGGCGCCCGCAGCTTCAAATATTTGTTTAAGTTGGTAGTCAACCGTATCGGCCACGCCATCCATCATCATATCAATGGCCGGCTTGGCCCAGGCGGCCAGGCCCCAGTCTTTGGCCTCGTCATAGGAATACGAGACCTTGGCAAAGCCGGTGCCTATAGATAACAACAAAATATCCGAAGCCATAATTTTCAGTTCATCGGTACTGAACTTATTGCGCATTTCGGCATAGGCACACAGGGCCGGGTTATTGGCAAAGATTCCGCCATCTATCAGCGGGTAATATTTATGGTCATCGGCTTTTATTTTGGCCACCTCAAAAAAGGTGGGGGCCGCAGTAGTGGCACGGGCTACATCCCGCAGGTAAAAATTACGGCCGGGCTTGTCGGCATCGTGCTGGGTAAAAAAATGGGCCTTCCTGCGCTTGATATCATAGGCTGTAATTAATGAGGGTTTGAGCAGGTCAGACAATTTAGCCTCACCAAAATAATCTGCCAGGGTTTCTTCCAGGCCCGTAGCCGGGTACTTTTCATCGAGCATCCCGCCTGCCGTACGTATGCGGTGAAACAACGGGATGTTGAAAATATCATCGCCCCGCTCAAAATAAATATCCACCACTTCTTCGGCCGTGAACTTCGGCCGGTCATACTCACCCAGCAGGTAAGCACAGGCCAGCAGCCCCCCGGTGCTGGTGCCGGCTACCATATCAAAATGGTCGGCAATTCGATAGGTAGGTTCATCGTAGATTTCTTTCAGCAAACGCTCAATATGAATGAGTATTTGCCCGGGTACAATGCCCCGGATACCACCGCCATCAATAGAAAGGATAATCTTCTTTCTTGCCATAGAATTTGTTGGGTTTTTAATTAAGTATGAAGATAGGCTAATTTACCGTATAAGCCATAAGGGTAAGGCTTTATTAAGAAGAATTCTAAAATAAAATCAGGCATAGACAGCATAGAAAGCAAATTATGGATGTTTTGGCTAAAAAAATAAAAAAAAATAAAAAAAATTTAAACTATTTATATCCCTGTTTCGTTTATAAGGGTGTACGAATTAGTACTTTCATAATTAGGTTAAGGTTAGGTTAAAATCGAGGGTTCCTGTCCCGCAGGAGCCCTGATTTTTTATATGCCCTTTACCGTTTATTCCTTGCCGGGGGGCAGGCTTAACAGTTTGCCGATAATCAGGATAGCATACAGGTTGGCCCACACAGCCTCGATAACGCCAAGGTTACGCACCAGCCGGGAGGTATTGGGGTAGGCGGTATCCAAACCGCCCAGGATATTGAAACTATAATAAATACTTTCGGCATAGCTGGCCAGGCCCAGGTGCAGTTCAACACCAAAAGCGCCCGGTTGCAGAATATTGAGCAGGTCATACAGGCTGCCAAAGGTGATGCCGATCATCAGATATACGCAGGCAGCACCCCATAACCGGCTGGCGGTGAATTGCCGCCCGGCAAACAGATCGCGGATTGCATAGCCGATAATGAGTATTTCTACGGGAAACAGCAGGCCATGAATCAACAGCAAATAGCCTCTGCGGTTGTCTATCTGCAGAATTTTATAGTACGGAAACTCCCCCAGCAAGCCGAGCACGGTAATAAAAACCAGTACCGCCAATACTAACCGTACCAGCACCCTGCTGCGGGTAAAGCTTTTCAGTAAATCCCACAGTAAAAAAGAATATACGGCCCCAAAACCGGAAAAGAGGGTAATAATCAGCTTGTCTTTGGCCTGCGGGTTGGCAAAGTCGGCAAAGGGGGTTAGGGCCAGGCCGGCTATAATAATTACCGCCTGCATAATAACCACATTGCGGTAGTCTTTACTCTTTTCTTTTTCGTTGTGATTGAGGGTGGTGGCAAAAAAACGGTAATTCATCTGAGAAAAATACGGCAGTTCCGGCAAAACCGCAACAATTTAGCCCGTAAGTAGCCGGCCGGGATTGCCGGTTTCGGTTTACTTTTGTGTTATGGAACCATTTGATATTATCATTGTCGGGGCCGGGCCCATTGGCATGGCGTGTGGCATTGAAGCTAAAAAAGCGGGGTTATCCTACCTGATCATCGACAAGGGCTGTTTGGTAAACTCCATCTATAACTACCCCAGGGGCATGACTTTTTTCTCTACTTCGGAAAAACTGGAAATCGGTGATGTGCCGTTTATCTCGCACCAGGCCAAACCCAACCGTTTCGAAGCACTGGAGTACTACCGCAGGGTAGCCACGGCATGGGGTTTACAGCTAAAACTTTATGAGAAGGTGAATAAAATCATTCGCCAGGATGATCTGTTTACTGTTAAAACAGTCAAGAACACTTACCGGGCCAGGCATATCATTATGGCTACCGGCTTTTATGACTACCCGTACCTTTTGGGTATCGAAGGCGAGGGCCTGCCCAAGGTAAAACACTATTATGATGAGCCCCACCCTTATTTTGGCCAGCAGATCGTTGTGGTAGGGGCCGCCAACTCGGCTGTTGACGTGGCCCTGGAAACTTACCGCAAGGGGGCCGAAGTAACTATGGTCATCCGTGAGGACGAAATCCGCGAGACCGTGAAATACTGGGTGAAGCCTGATATTGAAAACCGCATTGCCGAAGGGGAAATCAAGGCCTATTTCAACTCAGAGCTAACCCGTATTACCGAAAATACCGTAGAAGTACGCACCCCTGAGGGCTACCTTACGCTGGCCAATGATTTTGTCCTGGCCATGACCGGCTACAAACCCGATTTTTCTTTTCTGGAATCATTGGGGGTTGAATTTCAGGAGGATGAATTCCACACCCCGGTATATAACCAGGAAACCAATGAAGCAAGCAGCCCCAATGTTTACCTGGCCGGGGTAGTATGCGGAGGCCTGAAAACCAATAAGTGGTTTATCGAAAATTCCCGTGAACATGCCCGGCTGATTGTTGATGATATCGTAAGGAAAAAGAAAGCCGGGGGGTAATGCCCGGGTTAACGGCAAATTCCCCATCAATACCTTGCCATTACCTCTGATCAGAATAGATTAGCATAAATCATTAGTTCTGATAGTTTTGAATAAACGAAAATGTAGCATATGAGAAAATCAGCAGTAATTATCTTGTCGTTGCTATTGAGCAGCCAGGTTGTAGCCCAGAAACAGATTGAGGTCAAAGATTTTACCAGCCAAAATATTTTCCGCAGCAAATCGGTTTATGGTATTCGCTGGATGAATGACGGCCGGTATTACACCGCCCTCAAGGGGAATGCCGTAGTAAAATATGATGTTACCACCGGTGATATTGTGGAAACCCTACTGGATGGCCAGGCGCTTGACCCCATGCTGGCTATTGATGATTATGCCTTTAGCCCTGATGAACAGCAAATTCTTTTGCTTACAAACCGTAAACCTATTTTCCGCAGGTCATATACCGCTGTTTACTATATTTATAACCGCCAGACCCGGGAATTGCGCAAACTGGCAGCCGGCCGCCAGGCGTATGGTACCTTTTCGCCCGATGGCGCCAGCGTGGCCTTCACCCGCGATAACAATTTATTTTATGTTACCCTGGCCGATATGCAGGAAGTACAGGTGACTACCGATGGCAAGGCCAACCACATTATCAATGGCAGTGCCGATTGGGTTTATGAGGAAGAGCTGTCGTTGACCAAAGCTTTTGCCTGGTCGCCCGATAGCAAGAAACTGGCCTTCTACCGGTTTGATGAAGGCCGCGTGCGTGAGTACAATATGCAGGTGTGGCACCAGGGGCAGCTTTACCCCGAAGATTACCGGTATAAATATCCCAAGGCCGGTGAGATGAACGCCCTGGTTGAAATAAATATTTATCATCTGGAAAACAAGAAACTAACCCATGTTGATTTGGGTACCGAAACCGATCGTTACATTCCCCGGATTACCTGGACCCAAAACCCGGAAGTGCTGTCGGTGCGCAGGATGAACCGTCTCCAGAATAAAATTACCGTGCTGCATGCCGATGCCACCACCGGCAAGGCCACTTTGGTCTTTACCGATGAGTCGGATACCTATGTGGATGTGGAAGACCTGCTTTACCTCGATGATGGTAAGCATATCATTGCCACCAGCGAGCGCAGTGGCTATAAGCATATTTACCTCTATACTATTGAGGGTAAATTGGTACGGCAGATAACCACCGGGGACTGGGAGGTGGTGAGTTTTGTCGGCATCGACCAGAAAAGCAGGCGGCAGACACTTTATTTCACTTCGCATGAGGAATCACCCCTCGAACAATATTTCTATGCCATTGATTTGTCGGGCAGGCATAAGCGCAAGCTATCGCTCCATCCCGGGGTAAACCGGGTGAATATGAGCCCTGATTTTAAGTACTACCTTAATTATAACAGCAGCGCCACTTCGCCTGACAGGGTAGAACTGTATCAAACCAAAGGCAACAAACTAATTAAGGTGCTGGAGGACAATGCGGGTTTGCTGGCCACCGCCAAAGCGTATGGTTTGGTAAATAAGGAGTTTTTTACGTTTAACACGGCAGAGGGCACCTCCCTAAATGGGTATATGCTCAAGCCGGCTGATTTTAATGCGGCCAAAAAATACCCGGTGCTGATGTACCAATATTCCGGTCCGGGCTCGCAGAGTGTCAGTAATGCCTGGGGGGGAGGCCATTATTACTGGCACCAGATGCTGGTGCAAAAAGGCTATGTGATTGTGGTAATTGACGGCCGCGGTACCGGTGGCCGGGGGGCGCATTTTAAAAAGCAAACCTATAAACAACTGGGTAAGCTGGAGGTGGAAGACCAGATAGCCGGGGCAAAATACCTTGCCGGGCTGCCTTATGTAGATGCTGCCCGCATCGGTATCTGGGGCTGGAGCTTTGGGGGCTATATGGCATCACTGGCAATCTTACGGGGCAGCGAGGTGTTTTCAACGGCCATAGCCGTGGCCCCCGTAACCTCGTGGCGCTATTACGATACCATTTACACTGAGCGCTTTTTGCAAACCCCGCAGGAAAACCCGGCAGGGTATGATGAGAACTCCCCGGTGACGTATGCCGGCAACCTTAAAGGAAAGTTTCTGTTGATCCACGGCACCGGGGATGATAATGTGCATGTGCAAAACAGCATTGCCCTGGCCGATGCCCTGATTGCCCGGGGCAAGCAGTTTTCCTTGTTCTTCTATCCCGACAGGGCGCATGGTATTTACCGCAGGAATGCCCGCCTGCACCTCTATACCCTGATGACAGATTTTATTCTGGAGAATTTATAATAAACAGTAAATCCTGACTTAACCTGACGAACTATGAAACGAAGAAATTTTATCCAGCTTACCGCCCTGGGTACGGCTGTGCCCCTGGTAACCATGCAGGCTTGTGCTACCGATAAGGGGGGTAGCAAGGAAAAAAAACCGGCAGGCAAAGAGTTTGCCTTAGAAGAAAAAACCGTTGCGGAACTGCAGCAGGCAATGACGGACGGGAAATATACTTCCCGCACCCTTTGTGAAATGTACCTGCAGCGTATCGAAGAAATAGACAAGGTTGAAGGGGGGCTTAATGCGGTTATCGAGCGCAACCCCGATGCCCTGGCCCTGGCCGATGCCCTGGATAAGGAGCGCCAGGAAGGCAAGGTACGTGGCCCCTTGCACGGTATTCCGGTCATGGTAAAAGATAATATTGATACGGCCGACAAAATGATGACCACAGCCGGCTCACTGGCCCTGGCAGGCAATATTGCCGGTGAGGATGCCTTTATTATTAAGCAGTTACGCCAAGCCGGAGCTGTCTTGCTTGGCAAAACCAACCTGAGCGAATGGGCCAATTTCCGCTCCACCCGCTCCTCCAGTGGTTGGAGCGGGCGTGGCCGGCAAACCCGTAACCCCTATGCCTTAGACCGCAGCCCCTGTGGCTCCAGCTCCGGTTCGGGGGCAGCCGTGTCGGCCAACCTTTGTGCGATTACTATTGGTACCGAAACTAACGGGTCCATCGTCTGCCCTGCTTCTGCCAATGGTATCGTGGGCATTAAACCCACGGTAGGTCTATGGGGGCGTTCGGGTATCATTCCTATTTCGGCCACCCAGGATACGGCCGGCCCTATGGCCCGCACGGTTGCCGATGCCGTGGCCTTGCTGGGGCCGCTTACCGGCACCGATCCCGGGGATGAACGCACCAAAGAAAGCGAAGGCAAACGTTACGCTGATTACACCCAATTTTTAGATAAAGAGGGCTTGCAAGGCAAACGCATAGGTGTACTGCGCAGCACCTTTGGCTTTCATGAAAAAGTTGACCGCATCATGGCGCAGGCCCTGGCCACGATGGCGCAGGCCGGGGCTACGGTTATTGATCCGGTAGAGATCAAGACGATTAACGAATTTGGTGATGCCGGTTACCAGGTTTTGTTGTACGAGTTTAAAGACGGGGTGAACAACTACCTCGCCAGCGCCAATGCCAACGTTAATTCCCTGGCCGAAGTGATTGCCTTCAACAAGGCCAACCGTGATGAGTCGATGCCCTATTTTGCGCAGGAAATACTGGAAGAAGCACAGGCAAAAGGGGATTTAAACGAAAAAGAATACACCGGGGCCCTGAAAAAAGTGTTGTTACTTTCGCGCCAAAAAGGCATAGATGCTACGTTGAAAGCGCATAACCTCGATGCCATCGTAGCGCCCACGGGCGGCCCGGCCTGGTGTATTGATTTAATCAATGGCGATCATTATGGGGGTGGCAGTTCTTCGCTGGCGGCCCGGGCCGGTTACCCCAATATTACCGTACCGGCCGGCTATGTGGCCGGCTTGCCGGTAGGGGTATCCATGTTCTCGGGAGCCTGGCAGGAGCCCAAACTTATTGCAATGGCCTATGCTTTTGAGCAAGCCGCTAACGTAAGGGTAGCCCCCACCCTGCCATCTGCCCTGAACCTGCCGTAGAACAGGCAAAATGTGGATAACCCTGTGGATAAACCGGTGCATAACTAGGGTATAACGGGGTGCATAAGTTGTCGATAACTTATAATAAAAAAATTTGGTTGGCATATATTTTTTGATCTACCTTTGATATTACCAAGTGAGGGAAAAACAACTGGAGGCAGAACTCCAAACAAGTTGAGAATTTCACTCGTAAGGTCGCACAAAAGACGGACAGTCGCAAGATTGAAAGTTGAAACAACGCAAGTTGCAAAGTGCAATAAGCCTTATAGGCGGTTGGTTGAAAGGCCGGCAGTTGAGAGTGGGGTTATCATCAGCGTTAGACCTTTGCGATGCAATGTTTCGGCATTGTTCAGTGAAGTGAAGTTGAAACAGTAGCTTGGCACAAATTAGTCGCTACGGTGGCTAAGGCGTGAAGCGGATGTGATTCGTCAGAGTTGCATCCGCTTTTGTTTTATAACCATCTCATCTGCCCTGCGTCTCCCACTCTTCACAGGGGGCTATCCGCTCGTGGTATAATTTACGCACTTGTTTATTTACTTATTGTTCTATATTTGGGCCTTTTACGCTTTCAATGAAATAGTATGAGTTTTGCCGATATTGTTACTGCCGTCAATGATTTTGTCTGGGGGCTGCCCCTTGTCATCCTCTGTTTGGGGGCAGGGGTTTATTTTTCTGTGCGTACCCGCTTTTTGCAGGTCGCCTTTATCAAGGAGATGGTCCGTTTGCTATTTAAAGGCAAAGAATCGGCAAGAGGGGTATCCTCATTCCAGGCGTTTGCCATTGCCATTTCAGGCCGGGTAGGCACCGGTAATATTGCCGGGGTGGCTACCGCCATTGTCCTGGGTGGCCCGGGGGCGGTCTTCTGGATGTGGATCATCGCCTTTTTGGGCGCTGCCTCAGCTTATGTGGAAGCCACCCTGGGACAAATTTACAAGCAGGTGGTAAACAATGAGTACCGTGGCGGCCCCTCGTATTATATTGAGAAGGGCCTGGGGATGAAATGGTATGCCGTAATCTTTTCTATTGCCACCATTTTCAGTATGACATTTTTCCTGCCGGCCGTACAATCGCAAAGCATTGCTTCGGGCATGGAAACGGCCTTTAATGTAGCGCCACTCTATACGGGTATGGCCGTGGCCGTGGCCCTGGCTATGGTCATCTTCGGTGGCGTAAAACGTATTGGCCACGTGGCCCAGGTGGTGGTGCCGTTTATGGCTATTGGCTACATTTTAATGGCGGTGGTGATAATTTCGATGAATATAACCCATGTGCCCGATGTCTTCCGGCTGATTGTTAAATCTGCCTTTGGCCTGGAACCGGCCTTTGCCGGTATTGTGGGGGTGGCTATCAGTGCCGGGGTTAAAAGGGGTATTTTCTCTAACGAAGCCGGCCAGGGTACGGCCCCCCATGCTGCCTCGGCAGCCGAAGTAAGCCATCCGGTAAAGCAGGGCCTGGTGCAGGCCTTTTCGGTTTATATTGATACGTTATTTGTTTGCACGGCCACGGCTTTTATGATTTTGTTTACCGATCAATATAATGTGGCCGACCCGGCCAACCCGGGCAGCTTTTTATGGCAAAACCTGCCGGCCGGTGTCGATGGCCCCGGGTTTACCCAACATGCGGTAGAATCGGTATTTGAGGGTTTTGGCAATGGCTTTGTGGCCATCTCCTTATTGTTTTTTGTGTTCACCACACTCATGGCTTATTATTACATGGCCGAAACCAACCTGACTTATCTCGATCAAAATGGCCGCCACCCCTGGCTGATCAATATTTTGCGGGTGGTTACCCTGGGTACCATCATTTATGGCACTACAGTTACGGCCGGCCCTGCCTGGCAACTGGGCGATATTGGCGTGGGGATTATGGCCTGGCTTAATGTAATAGCCATTTTACTATTACAAAAACCAGCCCTGAAAGCACTCAAAGATTATCGTCAGCAACAAAAGGAGGGCAAAGACCCGGTCTTTGATGCTACTGCCCTGGGGATAAAAAATGCCGATTACTGGGCCGGTAAGGAAAAATAATTTGTATAATTTTTTCGCCTAAGAATATGATTATTGAATGGTAATCTGTATTTTTTCGCGTAAGTTTACAAATTATTAAATTAACGAGCATCCTATATAACCTAACCCGGTGTACATGAGAAAAGTTATAACCCTCATTTTGGGCTTTGTGCTGCCATGCATAGCTTTCCCACAAGAAATACAGTGGGCCGACAAAGTAATTGAGTTTTCTTCGGAATTAACGCCTATTCAGTATTCGGCCGAGCAGGTTCTGGGTAAACCTACCGTATTGCCGGCAGCCGGTGAAAGCCCCACGGCCTGGACACCCGACAGGCCCAACAGAAAAGAATTTATTAAGGTGGGGTTTGCCAAACCCATGAAAATAAGACAAGTGGTTATTGCCGAGTCGTATAACCCAACAGCCATTACCCATGTGTATATTTACGATAAAGCCGGTAAAGAATATGCTGTCGGCTCATTCTCTGCCCGCAGTATCCCGCTTAAGGGGCGCTTGCTTAGCCTGATAATTGAGCAAACCACCTTTGAAGTGGCCAGTGTGAAAATAGAACTGGACGGGGCCACGGTACCCGAATATTACAGTATTGATGCCATCGGTATTTCAGCTTCGCCCAAACCTATGGATATTGAGGTAGAAATAATGGATAACCTGCGTACTAATTTGCTGGCCGAAAGGTTGAACGACAATGTAAACAGCCCGTACAAGGAATATAAACCTTTGTTGTCGCCCGATGGCAGGACCCTCTTTTTCAGCCGTAAAAACCACCCGGGCAATGTTGGCGGTGAGGCCGATGATGAAGATATCTGGTACTCTGAAATGGACGATAATGGCGAGTGGCAGGAGGCCGTAAATGCCGGGCCAACTCTGAATACCCCCGAGCCTAATTTTGTTAGTGGTATTACCCCGGACGGCAACACCATAGTGCTGTTGCTGGGCAACCGGTATGAGAAGAAAGGTAAAATGAAAGCCGGGGTTTCCATCAGTACCAAAGAAGGTGACCGGTGGACCAAACCCTATAACCTTGATATAGAAAATGATTATAATTATAGCGATAAAGCCAATTACTTCTTAACGAACAATCGCCAGGTATTAATCATGGCCGTTGAGCGTGATGACACCCGCGGGGAACGCGACTTTTATGTGAGCTTTTTCCGGGAAGACAGCACCTGGTCGGAGCCCCTGAATATGGGGGATGTGATCAACTCTGTGGGAGATGAATCTTCCCCTTTCCTTGCTGCCGATGACGAAACATTATATTTCTCTACCAATGGCCGTGGTGGTTATGGTGGTTTTGATATTTATGTTTCTAAACGATTGGACGACACCTGGACCAATTGGTCGGAGCCGCAAAATATGGGGCCTGATATTAATTCCGAACGGGATGACCTGTTTTTTAATATTCCGATAACGGGTAATTACGCCTATTATACCAAGGCCATAAGTGATGATGATGCCGATATTTTCAGGGTGGAAATGCCCCTCAGGGTAATGCCGAAAGATGTTATTGTAGTGAAAGGAAAACTACTGGATAAAGAAACCGGCAAACCTATTGCGGCAAAAATCCTCTATGAAAAATTACCCGAAGGTGTTACCGTAGGCATTACCAAGTCGCACAGCGAAACAGGTGAATATGAAATAGTGTTGCCCAAAGGACATCTTTATGGTTTCCGGGCTGAGGCCGAAGGGTATCTGCCTATAAGTGAAAACATTGATTTAACCGGGGAAGACCCGCCCAACGATGAGCTAAACCGCAATATGCTGCTAGTGCCCGAAGTGGTGCAGGCCACCATTGTGCTGAATAATATTTTCTTCGATTTCGACAAAGCAACTTTGAAAGAGGAATCTTATCCTGAGTTAAACCGGCTTACCACCTACCTTGCAGAAAACGCTAAGGTCAGGATTTCCATTGCCGGCCATGCCGATAGCACCGGCCCGGGGGAATATAATATGGGATTGTCGAAAAGAAGGGCCCAGACCGTGGCCAATTACCTAACGAAGAAAGGTATTGACAGCAGCCGTATTGAGGTGAAATATTTTGGTGAAACAAAACCCATAGCCTCTAATGAAACGGTTGAGGGCAGGCGTAAGAACAGACGTGTAGAGTTTACAATTCTTGAGAAATAAGCATTATGAAGCAATTTAGTTTACTACTTATAGTTGGGTTGTCGGTATTTTTTGCTGTGCCTGCGGCTTACGCCCAGCCGGATAGCCTGGTAACCTATACGGGCACCATCATTAACAAACGTACCGGCAAAGCATTGCCCGGTATCACGGTTATCTATAAAAAACTCCCTTATGAGTCCGAAACGGGCTACCTTAAAACCAACAGCGAAGGTAAGTTTACCGCTTATTTCAGGGCGCATGAAAAATACGCTTTGTTGATTGAGAATGAGGGGTTTATAAAAGTGGCCGAAATGGTGGACCCGCTTGCCGGGGCTGCGGCTGACCTGACCGTGGAAAGAACATTTAAACTTATCGAAGGGGGCGTAGGGGCCGTGTTAAAGCTTGAGCACCTGAAATTTGGCCTGGGGGAAGCCACTATCCTGGAAGGGTCTTATGCCGAACTTGATGAACTGGCAGAAATGTTATTGGAAACACCTAACCTGAAAATCCGCCTGGAAGGCCATACCGATTATGTAGGTAACCCCACAGCTAACCTTAACCTGTCGCAGATGCGGGTAGATGCCGTAAAAAAATACCTTGTTGATAAGGGGGTAGAAGGTAGCCGGATTGAAACCAAGGCTTTTGGTGGTACGCAACCTTTGGTACGTTCTACCTCTTCGTCCGACAGGGCTGTTAACCGCAGGGTTGAGGTGCGCATTATTGACGACAGCCGGAAGAACTAGCCCCTGAGTATTTCGTTAAGCCTGGCCGGGGAATACTTTACCGACTTCAGGGTTTTGTTATCTGACTTACGGTAAACCAAAAACTGTCCATCGGAGGCTACTATATAGGCCGGGGTACCTTGCCGGGCATAATGGGCCACGGTTTGCTCCGCTTCCTCTTTGGTGGTACAGGCTTTACTCATATTCGACCGCTGTACTTCGGCAAATAAATCGGCAAATTTCTCTCCCAGGCCAAACTCCAGTACCGCCCCGGCCAGCACGTATTGAAGATCGCAGAGGGCATCGGCCACCTCGCTAATGTCATGGTCTTCTATGGCTTGCCGGAGTTCGTCTAACTCTTCCTGGAGCAATTCCACCCGTAAGGCACAGCGTTTTTTGGCCGGGATAACCGGTTGCGGCTCAATGGGGTGTTGGAATACTTCGTGAAAACGGGCAACACTGTTCAGGGCAGTTACTTCTTTCATCGGCTTTCTTGTTTATGCAATAATAGAATGATCGGGGGAATTGTTGCCGTTAATTTGTTTATTTTAACCTATTATTACACTATCATTTTTCAAGCATCCCTGCCATGCCCACACCTCAGGATTATACCATCGACCAGTTTGCCGGACTTTTTGAACTTCAGCAGCAAAAGTCCCTGACCTTGCGCACCGCCCCTTTATCCACCCGGAAGGCTAACCTGAAAAAGCTGCTCACCTGGATTTATGACCACCGGCCGGAAATTCAGGAGGCCCTGTATAAAGATATGCGTAAACCCATAGTGGAGGTTGACGTTTCGGAACTGCAGCCGGTGACTACCGAGATAAAACATGCCCTGGCCAACTTACACCGCTGGGCCCGGCCCCGGAAAATTACCCCTACGTTGCTTATGTTGGGTACCCGGGCCTCCATTCAGTATGAGCCTAAGGGCACTTGCCTGATTATTGCCCCGTGGAACTTTCCGTTTAACCTTACCCTGGCCCCGTTGGTGAGTGCCCTGGCAGCCGGTAATACGGCTATCCTCAAACCCTCGGAGCGCACCCCACACACTGCGGAGTTAATCAAAAATCTGGTGGCCGACATATTTGATCCGGCCGAGGTAGCCGTGGTGCCGGGCGCAGTGCCCGAAACCCAGGCGCTGCTGAAACTGCCTTTCGACCACATATTTTTTACCGGCAGCCCGCAGGTTGGTAAAATAGTTATGGCGGCTGCTGCCCAAAACCTGGCCTCGGTAACCCTGGAGTTGGGCGGCAAGTCTCCGGCTATTGTAGATGAAACAGCCGATAGTAAAGATGCCGCCAGGAAGCTCACCTGGGGTAAATTTCTTAATTGTGGCCAAACCTGCATTGCCCCCGACTATGTACTGGTACATGAAAGTAAGCAACAGGCGCTGCTGCAGGCGTTAAAGGAAGATGCCGAAGCATATTATAATGAGCAGCAAAATGGCATTGCCCGGTCGGCCGACTATTCCCGGATAGTGGACAAGCGGCACCTTGAGGGGCTGCAGGCCGTACTCAACGATGCCGTGGACAAAGGGGCAACAATAGCTATGGGGGGCGACATAAAAGCCGAAGACAATTATTTTGCCCCTACCCTTTTAACCGGTGTGCGTCCTGATGCCCGCGTTTTGCAGGATGAAATTTTTGGCCCGATTCTGCCTGTGGTGCGTTATAAAGACCTCGATGAAGCCATTGCTATCATCAACAGTAAGCCTAAACCCCTGGCTTTGTATGTTTTTTCAAAGTCGAAAAAAAATATTAACAAAGTTATGCGCGCCACCTCTTCGGGAGGGGTTAACATTAACGATAACGTGTTACAGTTCTCGCACCTCAACCTGCCTTTTGGCGGGGTAAATAACAGTGGCATTGGCAAATCGCATGGCTACTATGGTTTTCTGGCTTTTTCGAATGAAAAGCCTGTGCTGCAACAGCGCATCGGCCTTACCGGTATCAGTTTCTTCTATCCCCCTTACACCAAGTGGGTAAAAAAGCTGGTTGAGTTTGTCGTTAAAAAATTATAAGGCTTACACCCCGTCTATTCTTTGCCAGACCTCCGAAATATACGTTGAATCAATGGGGGCAATATCACCGGTGGCAGGGTTGAGCTCTACCTCTTTTATGTAGCCACTGATGGTCCACATATTCCCTTTCAAGGTGTATTTGAAAGAGGTCCTGGTACCCGGGATACTGGTGCCGGAAGGGTACCAGAACTCCGTGTTTTCGATGTAGTAATCGTCTTTGATACTATACGTGCCGCCCCCGGCCCCGATTACGTTGCCATCCTCTGGGTTGTAGGAACACCAGCTAAAGTGGCTTTCGGTTACATTCTTTACATAGTAAATAAATTCAGGCACATTGTTAAATTCGGCATCGTGGCCATACTTGTATTTTACCAGGGTCCACGAACCGATAAGCTTATTTTTCGGTTTTTCTGCGGGGCCGTTAATAAAGCCAAACAATAGCGGGAGGAGGAGAAGTAAAGATTTCATATCGGCAGGGTTTGGTAGAACATACTTTATACTTTACCAGAATGGTAAAAAGTTAGTAACTTTTACTGAAAAATTCAATAAAAAAACAGAATAATTCTCCGTCCGGATATTGCCTTCGTTCGTTAAATACAAGAAATTAGCAGATAATTGCCCGGTTGACCTGGCAAGATGGCCATTAAATTAAAAACTGAAGCCTTTTTAATCTATACTAACCCATACGAAAATGAAGAAGATACGCATAATCCTGGCGATACTTATTGTTGTTTTGCTCGGTGGCCTGATAGCCGCCCCTTACCTGTTTAAAGACCAGATTAAAGCGGCCATCGATCAGCAACTGGCCGCCAGTATAAACGCAGACGTTTTGTTCGATATTGACAATTTCAGCCTGTCAGTCTTTCCTGATTTTCCCAATATCACCGCCCGGATAAATGAATTGGGGGTTGTGGGGCGCGGGCAGTTTGCCGGTAACGTATTGTTTGCAGCCGAAGAATTTGCCATTGAAATAAACCTCGGTAAATTGTTGTTTGATGATCAACTGAGTGTGCAAAGTATCCGGCTGGTCAAACCCCACATATTAATTAAGGTGCTGGCCGATGGCAGCGCTAATTATGATATTGCCATAGATTCCGGGGATGAGGCAGAGGAATCAGCACCGGAAGGAACAGAAGACTTCCGTATTGCCATAGAAAACTGGCAGATTACCGGGGGGCATGTGGTTTATGATGACGCCACCATCCCCACCTATGTTGAATTGCACGACCTCAACCATACCGGTAGCGGTAATTTTTCTCTGTCGGTGTTTGACCTCCTTACCCAAACGGAGGTAATCCTGGAGAAAATAACCTACGATGGCGAAGAATACCTGGCCGGCCAGAAGGTGCAGATGGATATGATACTGAATATGGACCTCGACCAAATGAAATTTACGTTTAAGGAGAACACGGTACGGTTGAACGAATTCACCTTCGGTTTTGACGGCTGGCTGGCTATGCCGGCCGATGACCTGGATATGGACGTAACCTTTGCTGCGCAAGACAACTCCTTTAAAAGCCTTATTTCGTTGATCCCGGCCATTTACACCGATGATTTTAAGGACCTGAAAACATCCGGCAGCGTGAGTTTTAATGGGGCCGTAAAGGGCACCTATAGTGATACCGCCATGCCTGCTTTTAGCATTAACCTGGCCGTTGACAAGGGCATGTTGCAGTACCCCGCCTTACCGGAAGCCATAACCAACGTTGAAGTTAAGATGTTGGTTGCCAGCGATGATGGCAATCTTGACAACACCCGGATTGATATTGCAAAAATGCACCTTGAGTTTGGCCGGGAGCCGTTTGATGCTTATCTGAAGATCGGCAACCTGGTTAATTACCCCATAGACATGGGGCTGACTACCACCCTGGACCTGGCCAACCTGAATAAGATGTTCCCTACCGTAGGCCTGGAGATGTCGGGTACTTTCCTGGCTGATTTTAAGGCAGTGGGCAGCTACGATTCGGTAAAAGCCATTATCCCGCAATTGGATGGCCGGTTGGAACTGAAAAATGCTGAGATTGTGTATGCCGGTTTACCGGCCCCGTTGCAGGGGGTTAACTTCCGTGCCGAAATTACCAATACCACCGGCAATTATAACGACACCCGGCTGGCCGTGCCCTCGTTTGCCATGGAAGTGGACGGGTCGCCAGTTACCGGGGCTTTATTAGTTGAGAACTTTGATGATTATCATTGGCAGGCGGCTGTGGCAGGTAAACTTAATTTTGATAAGCTTTTCCCGATCATAAATGAATTATACCCCATGCCCGGCACTACGATGGGGGGAGAAATTTTTGGCCGGTTTAAAACCGAGGGGAATATGTCGGATGTAGAGGCCGAACGGTATGAGCGCCTGACTTCTTCCGGCAGCCTGGCCTTTAATAACTTCACCTATACCGATTCACTTTACCTGCCGCAGGGCATGGAAATAGCTACCGGCAAATTTACTTTTACCCCCCGGCAGATGCAGGTAACCGGCCTGTCTATGACCGTTGGCGCCAGCGATTTTAACCTTGACGGCACCCTGGGCAACTATCTGGCATACATTTTTAATGACCAGACTATCAGGGGTAACCTCAACCTGCAATCACAAAAAATCGACCTGAATGAGTGGCTGGTGGCAGCCCAAGAGCCTACGCCTGCCGCTGAAGAAGAACCGGAGCCTTATACGGTTTTTGAGGTGCCGCAGAATATTGATTTTGTTATGCAGGCTGATATCAACCAGATCCTTTATGAAGACATGGTGCTGCGTGAGGCCAGGGGGGAAATCAGGGTCAGGGATGGGGTAGTGTACCTCGATAACCTGCGTACCTCCACCCTGGGCGGCACAATTACTTTCACCGGTAATTACGATACCCGCAACCTGGAAAAACCGGCCTTCGCTATGCAATTCGGTGTTGACGGGGTCAGCATCAGGGAAGCCTATGCTGCGTTTAATACCGTACAGGCCCTGGCGCCTGTTGCCCGGCACGTAGCCGGCCATGTTTCTACCGATTTCGCCTTGCGCGGCCGGTTGCAACCTGATATGATGCCGGATATGGCCACGCTCACCGGTGGCGGCCTGCTGGCGGTAAAAAGTGCCGAGGTAAATAACCCGCAACTGGTGGCTGGCATTACCCGCTACTTTAAGGGATCGGCCAAAGAAGCCCTGGTGTTGAAAGATATGGTGATGAAAGTGCGTATCAAAAATGGCCGGTTAAATGTTAAGCCGTTTGACCTGAAGTTAAATAGCTATAACGCTAACATTGGCGGTAGCACCGGCCTGGACGGGTCGTTGGATTACCAGATTAAAATGGACATCCCGGCCGGCCAGTTGGGCAGCCAGGTGAATGCCGCTATTGGCGCCCTGACCGGTAATACCCGGGATACGGACGTAATAAAAATTAACCTGGGGTTAGGCGGTACTTATGATAACCCCAAAATTAACCTGTTGGGTACCGATAGCAAAGATGCCGTAAAAGAAACGGCTGTCAGGCAACTGGTAAACAGGGCCGGGGGTGACCAGACACTGGCCGACAGCCTGGCCAACACCGATGTGAAGCAACTGGCCGAAGAGCAAAGAAAACGGGCAGCGGCCGAATTACAAAAGCAGCAGGACAGTTTGAAAAAGGTTGCGGAAGAGGAGGCGGCCAGGGCCAAACAAAAAGCGCTTGAAGAAGCCAACAAACAACTGCAAAATCTGTTCGGTACCAAAAAGAAGAAAAAGAATAACTGAGGTTAACCCTCACAACTTCACGAAGCAGATTTTACGGCAACCGTCCAGGATTTTTCGTAAATGGTAATGAACAGCGGATAGCTGTCGTCTAATTTATTATACTCAGCAAACTCCGGGGCCAGCCGGTGTTTGGTTACCGTCAGGTTCAGGATAAGTATTCCGGTGGCCTGGGGCAGGTAGTTAAAAACGTAGGTTCGTTCCTCACCGGGATACAAATTATTATCAGCCAGTTTTTTAGCTTCCGGGTACCACTGCCATTTTTCGCCAATCCGTTCGGTTTGGCTGGCCAGCACTTTGCCGGCCGGGTTTTTTAGTTCAAGGGTAATCAAAAAATACCGTTCAGGGTCACCGGTTGGCACCCGGTGGCCGGCCAGTTCATTTTTTACTTTCAGGCTAAAGCGTAACTCTTCGCCTGCCGGCAGGGTTGCGGCAACCGATGAAGGGTAAAAAACCAGGCCATTTAAGCCTTTGGTTTGCAGAGTATCGTGTTTGGGGATGCCCGAGCCGGCAAAATAATGCTGATGGCTCAAAGCCTTGCCGGCACCCGGTACGTTCTCGCGAAACTCTTCGGCCATGTGACAACTGATGCAATTCTTCTCGCCAAAGAATGGCCCGGCCTGCCATTCATCCCCGGTCTCAAAGGTACAAACCAGTTCCGGGGTCAGGATGGCGGTGGCATTATGGCAGGAGATACACAACTTTTCCGACAGGAACTCCGGGTCTTTAACCGTTTTGTGCGGGGCATTTTTATTGCCGGTGGTACCAATTACGGCCCCGTCACGTACATGGCAACTTGCACAGGTAATGCCTTCCTGTTGCAGGCTGGGGTCGAAAGCCGGGTTTTTTTCTTTAACCGGGCGGTAAAGGTCCCCGTCAAGCAAGCCGGTTACCTTGTATTCCTGCTGGTTTTGCAGCGGGGTGTGGCAGTTAATACACATAAACGGGCTGGTCTCTTTCTTTATTTCGGCCTGAAATTGTTGGTCATGCCAGGCCTGGGCATGGGTAGATACCTGCCATTCGGCATAATGCTGCTGGTGGCAGGCCCCGCACGCTCTGGCGCTTAACGAGGTCAACCCTGCCGGCACCTGCTGGTTGGGAATGGCCACCTCCCAGGATTTGGTCAGGGGGTGAACCTCCGGCCCTTTACCTTGCCACGTGGGGAGGTAGGCAAGCAGCACGACAAAAATAATGGCGGGCAATATCAGAATCCGGTTTCGCAAAGCCTAACAACAGTAAATATTTGCAAAAAGAACGAATCCGGGGGAGATTACCGTTCAATCGGCACTATATTTTTGTTTGCCTCGCCTGAAGAACCGTAATAGCGTAGCCGCAATACCCCAAATCGTAGTATGTTTGCAGAAAGATTTTCAGGAATCAGTAGTCAATGGCAGCAAAAACTTATTTAGTAACCGGAGGGGCCGGGTTTATCGGGTCAAACTTTATTCCCTATTTTCTCGACAGCAATCCGGATGTTGAGGTGGTGAACCTCGATTTACTTACCTATGCCGGCAACCCGGAGAACCTCAGGGAAGTGGCCGCTGATCCCCGGTACCACTTTGTTGAGGGCGATATTGTGGATACGGAATTGGTTGCAGGGTTATTTGCCCGGTATGACTTTGCCGGGGTGTTTCATTTTGCGGCTGAGTCGCACGTAGATAACTCCATCTCCGGGCCGGCCGAATTTATCCGCACCAATGTCAACGGCACGTTTAATCTGCTGGAAGTTGCCCGCCAGCACTGGCTGCAGGCCCCGGGTGTAGTGGTGCCGGGCAAGGAGGCCAACCGCTTCCTGCACGTATCTACCGATGAGGTGTACGGCACCCTGGGCGAAACCGGCCTGTTTACCGAAGAAACGCCCTATGCCCCCAACAGCCCTTACAGCGCCTCCAAAGCCGCCTCCGATTTTCTGGTGCGCTCCTATCACCATACCTATGGCATGAATGTGGTGACCACCAATTGTTCCAATAATTACGGCCCTAAACAGCATCAGGAAAAACTTATCCCTACCATTATCAGAAAAGCGTTGGCCGGGGAGCCTATCCCTATTTATGGTGATGGCAAAAATATCCGCGACTGGCTCTATGTGCTCGACCATTGCAAAGGGATAGAACTGGCCTTCAACAAAGGCCGCAGTGGTGAGACCTATAACATCGGTGGCCGGAACGAGCGTAATAATCTGTATATTGTGGATAAAATTTGTGCCTTACTTGATGCCAAGAGGCCCCGGCCAGAAGGTGGCAGCTATAAGGAATTTATCAGCTTTGTTACCGACCGCCCCGGACACGACCGCAGGTATGCCATTGACGCCACCAAGATAGAAACCGAGCTCGGCTGGCAGGCCGAAGAGAATTTTGAGACAGGTATTGATAAAACGGTTGACTGGTATCTGCAGGCTGTTAAATAGTTGCTCACCCACCTGTCCTACCTGTTGAAAATCAGCTAGATGGCACTTATTGCCAGTGACTGTTTGCAAGTGGGCAACCCTGTTTCGCCACGGTTTGTAAAAAGTTTTTCAGGGAAGTTTGATATTAATTGCGTATCTTAAACTTTTGCAATAGCGAAAATCATTACGAACCAATTGAACCTGATGCCAATTGATTATGACATAGTGAAGTTAATCGGAGGCTTTGCCCTGGTGGCCATTGCCGCTAATGTTATCGCCCAATATTTTGTCCGGCACAAGTTGCCGGTAATCACCGGCTTGCTTATCACCGGTATAGTGGCCGGCCCGTTTGTGTTTAACCTGGTTCCTGCCCAATCTATACCCCATCTGGGGTTTATTAATGATATTGCCCTGGCTTTTATTGCTTTTGCTGCCAGTGCCGAGCTCTATTTGCGCGAAATGCGCAGCCGCCTGAACAGCATAAAATGGATGACGGCCAGTCAGTTAATTGTAACTTTTATCTTTAGTGCCATCGGGGTGTATTTTCTGGCCGGTCTCATCCCGTTTATGCAGGATCAGCCCCCCTTATTTAAGGCGGCTATTGCCAGTTTGTTTGCGGTAATTTTTGTCGCCCGCTCTCCGGCCTCGGCCATTGCCATTGTTAACGAGATGCGCGCCAAGGGGCCATTTGTACAAACGGCCCTGGGGGTAACGGTGCTCAAAGATTTCTTTGTCATCTTACTTTTTTCCTTTACCCTGGAGGTTTCTATTGCTATTTTCGAAGGCACCGATTTAAACCTGGCCCTGCTATTTATTCTGCTCCTCGAACTGCTTCTGAGCTTTATCACCGGGCTGCTTCTGGGCCGTTTGCTGATCCTGCTGTTAAAAGCATCTTTCAGGTTTGAGGTTAAAAGTATCCTGGTTATTGTGGCCGGTTACCTGATCTATGTGCTTAATCATTACATGGATACGTACACGCTGGCTACCTTTCAGCATACCATCAGCATTGAGCCGCTGATGGTGTGTATTGTGGGCAGTTTCCTGGTGACGAACTACAGTACCTATCGGGCGGAGTTCCTGCGTATTCTGGAGAAATCCGGCCCTTACATCTACGTGGCCTTTTTTGTGCTTTCCGGGGCAGCTATTGAGTTGAATATCATTGGGGATGTACTGCTGATTACGGCCATCCTGTTTTTTATTCGCCTGGTGTCGTTAATGGCCGGTGGCTTTATTGGCGGTAAACTGGCCGGTGACCCGCCACTGTTTAACCGCATTGCCTGGATGCCCTATGTTACCCAGGCCGGGGTAGGCCTGGGGCTGGCCACCGTAGTGGCGGCTTCGTTTCCCGAATGGGGCGTAGAGTTTGCTACCATTGTTATTTCGGTGATTGTTATCAACCAGATTGTGGGTCCCCCGCTGTTTAAATGGGCCATTAATATTGTTGGTGAGGGCCACACCCGTGCCAGCACACCCAAATTTGACGGAATTCGTGATGCTATCATCTTTGGCCTGGAGCCACAGTCGGTAGCCCTGGCCCGGCAATTGATAGAAAATGGCTGGATGGTAAAAATTGCCACACTGAAAAAAGATATCGATGAAGCGGAATACCCGGACCTGGATGTGCGCAGGATAGACAACCTGAGCTTAGCCATGCTGGAAGAACTTGAAGCCCGGAAATCGGAGGCAATAGTGACCATGCTTACCGATGATGAGAACTACACGATCTGTGAGTTGGTGTATGAGCATATCGGCACCAAGGATGTTATCGTCAGGCTTAACCACCGTTTTAATTTTAATAAGTTCCATCAACTGGGGGCCCTGATTGTTGACCCGTCAACGGCCATTGTCAGCCTGCTCGATCATTTTGTGCGCTCACCGCAGGCGGCTACCCTGCTGCTGGGTATGCAGGAAAACCAGGATACCCGCGATGTGGAGGTGATCAATACCGATTTGCACGGCTTGCGCTTACGCAACCTCCGGCTGCCGGCCGATGTGATTGTGCTGTCGGTGAAAAGGCGGGGCAGCTTTATTATTACCCACGGTTACACCCGTCTGCGCAGGGGCGATATCCTTACCCTGGTGGGTTCCAAAGAAAGCCTGAACAAGGTGGCCTTTAAGTTTGAGGGCGCCTGATAAGAAAATAATCTATGGCAGCAAGTTTGTAGTAATCTCTTTTCTAAATTTGCAGCTATGGCAAAAACCGACAGTAACCTTCTGAAGAAAATTATCGCCCATGCCAAAGAGTATGGGTTTATCTTTCCCTCCAGCGAAATCTACGATGGCCTGGCGGCTACTTACGATTACGGTCAGAACGGGGTAGAATTGAAAAACAATATTCGCACGTACTGGTGGCAATCCATGGTGCAGTTGCACGAAAACATAGTGGGTATCGATGCGGCTATTTTTATGCACCCCACCACCTGGAAAGCCTCCGGCCACGTGGATGCCTTTAATGACCCGTTGATTGACAACAAAGATTCCCAAAAACGCTACCGTGCCGATGTCTTGATAGAAGACCATATAGCTAAAATTGAGGGTAAGATTGACAAGGAGGTAGCCAGGGCAGCCAAACGCTTTGGCGATGCTTTTGACAAAGAGCAATTCCTGGCCACCAATGGCCGGGTGTTGCAGTACCGGGAAAAAATTGCCGCCATCAATAAGAAAATGCAGACCGCCTTTGCTGCGGCTGATTTACAGGCCATAAAAGACCTGATTGAAGAATTAGAGATAGCCTGTCCGGTATCGGGTTCGCGCAACTGGACAGACGTGCGCCAGTTTAACCTCATGTTCTCTACCGATCTGGGCTCAGTGGCAGGCGATGCCAGCAATATTTACCTGCGCCCGGAAACTGCCCAGGGTATTTTCGTTAATTTCCTGAATGTGCAGAAATCGGGCCGCATGAAACTGCCTTTTGGTATTGCCCAGGTGGGCAAGGCCTTTCGTAATGAGATTATTGCCCGCCAGTTTATCTTCCGTATGCGTGAGTTTGAACAGATGGAGATGCAATACTTTGTTAAGCCCGGGGAGGAGCTGAAATTTTATGAGGCGTGGAAAGAAAAGCGGTATAACTGGCACCGGGTTTTAGGCCTGGGCGAGGAAAACTACCGCTTCCATGACCACCTGAACCTGGCGCACTATGCCAATGCCGCAGCCGACATTGAATTTAATTTCCCTATGGGTTTTAAAGAGTTGGAGGGCATCCACTCCCGTACCGATTTTGACCTGGCGGCCCATGAACAATATTCGGGCAAAAAACTGCAGTTTTTCGACCCCCGGGAAAATAAAAGCTATATCCCTTATGTAGTGGAAACGTCCATTGGCCTTGACCGGATGTTCCTCGCTGTGTTAACCGCGGCTTATACCGAAGAAACCCTGCCCGATGGCTCGGAGCGCCTCGTGCTTAAAATTCCCCCGGCCCTGGCACCATTGAAGGCGGCCGTGCTGCCCCTGGTGAAGAAAGACGGCCTGCCGGAAAAATCCAGGGAAATCTTACATGAATTAAAGTATGATTTTAATGTGCAGTACGATGAAAAAGATGCCATTGGCCGCAGGTACCGCAGACAGGATGCCATTGGTACGCCCTACTGCATCACCATTGATCACCAAACCCTGGAAGATGATACGGTAACCGTACGCAATCGCGATACCATGGAGCAAATACGTGTGGGGGTGTCGGAGGTAAAAACTACCCTGGAAAAAGAAACGGCCATTACCGGCTTGTTGCGGCAACTCTAGTACGCATGGCACAGGTTCTGGTTGTTTTCCTGGTCTTCCTGGCCCTGATGCTGAAAAACCCTCAGGTGGCTATGGGCATCTACCGGGCTGTCCGGCTCTGGCTGCCGCTGGACGATGCGTACCGGCAGGCACTGGCCCGGTATAATACGTTTTATCAGAGATTACCACCGGCAAGCAAAAAACGGTTTGAGCGGAAGGTGAAGGAATTTATCCTGCACAAGAAGTTTATCCCCCGTAAAATCCCCCGGGTAACCAAAGAAATGAAGGCCATGATTGCTTCGGCAGCCGTACAACTCACCTTTGGCCTGCCGGACGTTACCCTGTTGCATTTTGACAAGATCCTGGTCTATCCCGACAGCTATTATTCGGTAATCAATAAACAATACCATAAGGGGGAAGTAAACCCCCGGCTGAAAGCTATTGTGGTTTCGTGGAAGGCCTTTGTTGAGGGGTTTGCCCGGCCGCATGATGGTATCAACCTGGGCCTGCATGAGATGGCCCATGCCCTGAAGCTGGAAAATATTATCCGCAATGGCGAACACCATTTCTTTAACCTCGATGAGTACAAAAAATGGCTGCAACTGGCCAAAGAGGAGATGGCCAAAATCAACCGGGGCGAGGCATCGATCTTTCGCAGCTATGCCGGGGTGGATGAAGATGAATTTTTTGCTGTGTGTATGGAGCTGTACTTCGAGCAGCCGCATCAGTTGTATGACTACAACGAAGCCCTGTACAAAACCTTGTCAAACCTACTGCACCAGGATACTATCCGGCTTTTTGGGCCGGCACCACAAGCTACCCGTACGCCACCCGCTGCCGGGCAGGGTTAACCTCCGCTGAAGCGGGGCCTAAGGAACCGGTGTGATTAATTTTGCTTTACTTCGGGCGATACTTTGTAACTTTATCCGGGTATATAGATGAATATTGGCAGCAACCGATGGGTAAAAGTTGTTATTTACTTGATTATGATAGCGCTGAGAACCGGGTTGGTTAGCTGAGAAAAAATTAGTAGCCATGCAAAAAACAGATTTAAACCATATCCACAAAATGCTGAATGACCAGCATTATTTTACCGATGAAGCCCTGGCCATGTCGGTGTACCTGTCGATGCAGCTTAACAAGCCCCTGTTGGTGGAAGGCCCTGCCGGGGTGGGCAAAACCGAAATTGCCAAGGTGATGGCCAAAGCCCTGGGCACCGGGCTTATCAGGCTGCAATGCTACGAGGGCCTCGACAGCACCCATGCCCTGTACGAGTGGAACTACCAGCACCAATTGCTTTACCTTAAAATAGCCCAAAATGAGCACCGTGACAGCAAGCAGCTTGAAGAGCTGTTATTCTCCGAAAAATTTTTACTGAAACGCCCCATCCTTGAGGCCATTACCCGGGAACAACCACCGGTGTTGCTGATCGATGAAGTGGACCGGGCGGATGAAGAATTTGAAAGCTTTTTGCTGGAGGTGCTCTCCGACTGGCAGGTAACCATACCCGAGATTGGCACCATCAAGGCCACCAACAAGCCGTATATTATTCTTACCGGCAACCGTACCCGGGAATTATCGGAGGCCCTGCGCAGAAGGTGCCTCTACCTGTGGATCGACTATCCGGATTTTGACAAGGAGCTGGCCATTGTTAAGATGAAAGTACCCGGAACCGATACCGAACTGGCCCATAGTATTTGCCTGTTTATGCAGGAGTTACGTGAACTGAAGTTGGAAAAAACGCCTGGTGTGGCCGAAACCATTGACTGGGCCCGGGCCCTGGCGGCCATGCACATTGACCATCTGGACAGGGGCATTATCGAAAACACCCTGGGGGTGATTTTAAAAGATTGGCAGGATATGCGGCACACCCGCGATTCGCTCTCCGAATTGCTCGAAAAAACCGGTATATCCTCGCGTATAATATAATTGATTGCCGATACCTTACCTTAATGCCCGATAAACTTATTTCTTACCCAACTTCAATTACCCACATTGTGGTGTTGTTTTGCCGGTTCTTGCGTAGCAAGCGGTTCTCGGTAGGCCCCAACGAAGAGGCCGATGCCCTGCAGGCCCTGACACTGTTGCCTATCGGGCATAAAAGAAACTTCCGGCAGGCGTTACAGGCGGTGCTGGTTAAAAACAAGTATCAACACGATCACTTTGCCGGTCTTTTTGATGAATTCTGGAACGAGATGGAAAAATTTAAAAAGTCGAAAGTAAAAGAGCGGCCGCTACACCAGCAAAAGAAAAGTAGCGCCCGCCAGCAGCAAGCGCAGTTTGAGGCGCTCAAAAGTTGGCTTAACCTCAAACCCGCTACGGAAGAGAAAGCAGTGGCAGCTTACAGCGATTTAAATGTACTTACCAAAAAAGACTTTGCCGAACTTAGCCCGGATGAAATGCGGTTGATGATGCAACTCCTGCAAAAACTGGCCCGCAAGCTGGCTCATCGCCAGGGGCGGCTTAAAAAGGCCAGCCGCAAATATCGGCATATCGACCTGAAACTTACCCTGCGGGCCAACATGCGCAGGGGCGGGGAACTCACGGAGTTTCTTTACAGCGAAAACAAAGAGCGTAAACTCAATCTGGTGCTGCTGTGTGATGTAAGCAAATCCATGGACCTGTACAGCCGCTTTTTTATCCACCTTATTTATGCTTTCCAGAACACTTACGACAAGTTCGAAACCTTCGTCTTTAGTACCGCCCTGCACCGGGTTACCGACATCTTGCACAACCACCCGTTTGCCCAGGCTTTCGATATCATTTCCGAACGGGTGCCGCACTGGTCGGGGGGCACTACCATAGGCCAGTGCCTGCAAGCTTTTACCAACGAGTACGGCTATGCCCTGGTGAACAAAAAAACCATCGTTATCATATTGAGTGATGGCTGGGACAAAGGTGCACCCGCTGTGATACGGGAAGCAATGCGGGTTATCCACAAAAACAGCCGCAAAGTCATTTGGCTTAACCCACTTGCCGGCAGTCCGCAATTTTCGCCTGCCACTACAGGTATGGATGCCGCCCTGCCCTATATCGATGTGCTGGCTTCAGCCCATAACCTGGAAAGCCTGAAAAATGCCATGGTCCACCTGACCAGAAGAAGGAACCTGCTGGCCGGGCCGGCCTTGGCTTATTAACCTGAGTTGTAAGG
>JALSJF010000006.1 GCA_026989505.1 Cyclobacteriaceae bacterium | reverse complement strand
AGAAAAGCCGAATCGTAGGGGGTAAGCTGGGCCAGGGCCGACAGGCTGAACAAACTATAGAGAAAGATCGGTACCATGGTTTTTATCATAATTATTTTCATTTATCTTTAAAAATAACGTAAAAAATAGGTATAATTGGCCTGTTGAGTTATTATTTCAGCGTAATCACAAACCCATGGCAAAAAAATATTTCAGTACAAGTTTTTATTTTCTGCCGTTATTCTTCCTGCTGCTGGCCGGCTCGCCCAATATAGTAGGCTGGCGTATAGGTCTGGTACTGGCCGGTATTTATCTGCTGTTATTGCCTGTGGGCAGTTATCTAACCTTTAACTGGCGCAAAAGGGGCATGACGGCTGATGGTACCGTTACCTTTAGTTTTATCGATTTTGTGGTGTTGGTGATGTTTATTGTTGCGCTTAACCTGGGATGGCAGGTTAACCGGACGTACAATATACTGCAAATTGTTTACTTGCTCTACCTTCTGGTGGTGGCCCGGTGGAGCCAGCAAGGGCCACTGGGTATTGGCCGGTGGCTTATTTATTTTGGCCAGGGGGTTCTTCTGTATGCCCTCCTTTTTACCGGGCTCAACCAATATGATTTCACCCACCTGATGAAAGGACAGAATATAATATTTGCACTGTTATGCAGCTTACTGGCCATGTTAAGTTTGCTTGGCGGCCAACTGAAAAAAGAATATCCAACGACCGAAAGGGGAAACCTGACTCCTTTACTAATCCTGCAACTCATTACCCTGGTGCTGTTCAGTGTCTTTTTTATGGTGGACTACAAGCTTCTGTATGCTGTTTTCTTTGCCCTGGCCCTGCTTCCCGCACTGGTCATGGCCCTCCGCCCTGGCCGGCCAGTGGCCCTGGGGCAACTTTTGGTTACCCAAACCATCACCTTGCTCGTTTTCTTTATCTACTTCTTCCTCGACAGTACCCAGGTGCTGCAAGCGGTGCTGGGAGGGTATTGACTTTGCAACAGCGTAATCCGGAAAGTTCATCAGAATTTTTCGCCCGGGGGGCTGATGTCCCCGGGCCCTTGGGGCATCGGGGTTAACGTCACGCAACCACTTTGCCGGTACTGTTGGCCACGGTTTTTTTGATTTTCCAACGCCTGTGGGTCCACAGGTAATAGGCCGGCTGGCGTTTTATTTCTTCCTCCAGCATTTTCGTATGCCGTTCGGTGATGGAGCCGTAAGGGGAAGACCTGGGGTCTTCTTCCAGCACCGTAAAAACAATTTCGTAATACCCTCTTTTGGGTTTCAGGATTTCCGCGAATATCACCGGATAGTTATATTCTACAGCATACTTCTCGGTGCCAAACTGTACGGCCGTATCCTGGTTTAAAAAGGTAGTCCAGTAAAAATGTTTTTTCTTTCGGTGGGGGCTTTGATCGGCACCGAAGAAAGTAGCGGTTGGTTGGGGATGACGGGCTTTGAAATAATCTTTAACGCCTTCTTTAGGTACCAGTTGCAAACCAAATTTGCTCCTTGATTCGGCAAATTTTTTATTGAAGAACTTGTTGGTCATGGTTGAATAGATACCAACAACCTGGTGTTTTACCTGCATATCGGTGGCCACGGCCAGCATCTCCCAGTTATTATAGTGGCCGCCAACCACAATTACATTTTTCCCTTCGGCAAAAAACCGGTCGAGCACCTCCGGGTTTTTTACCCGGCAGCGGCTCCGGGCCTCTTCCTTAGAGATGCTGAAAATCTTGATACTTTCAAAGATAAGGTCGGCCATGTGGTGATAGAACCCGTTAACAATGGCTTTTATTTCAGCCGGTGACTTGTCGGGAAAAGAGTTGCTGATATTCTCTTTGACTAACTGTTTGCGGTACGGCACTACCCTGATCAGCAAAAAACCTATACTATCGGCAATTAAGTGTAAAACCCACAGGGGCAATAACGATAAGGGCTTGATCACAAGATAAAATAATATCCGGGCCATGAAACTATCCTGGGGGGGCGGTTTAAACAGCCGGGGTGTCTCCGGCATTGCCGGCCGCAAAGCTTTCCAGCTTGCCGATTTCATTGTCAATTGTCCACAAACCAACCCCGTCTTCGCCAATCAGGTCAAACAGTTCAACCGCCCTGCGGGCCAGGGTTTCTTCTTCGCGCTGCTCGGTAACAAACCACTGCAGGAAGTGGAAGGTGGTAAAATCTTTAATGCTAAAACAATGGTCAACCAGGTTGTTGATAGACTTGGTTACTTCAATTTCATGGTGCAAAATATCCTCAAAAACTTCCCGCAGGCTTTTAAAATCATACTTAACCCCGGTTATATCAGGGTGGATGGCATGGCCACCGGCATCATTTACATAACGAAAAAGCCTGAGCATGTGCTGCCGTTCTTCTTCCGAGTGCCGGTAGAGAAACTCAGCCGAAGTGGCATAACCCGATTTATCGCACCAGGAAGCCATGGCCAGGTAGTAAGAAGATGATAAACCTTCAAGCCCGATTTGGGCATTGAGTAATTTTTCGGTTTCGGTGGTTAATGACCTATTGGGGGTAACAATTTGCTTTTCCATATTTGCTTACTTTAGGGCAAAGTTAATTATTATATCTGAGACCGGCTGCTAAAAAATAACCATGGGCATAATATGTCTGCCGGGTGCTTTTTCAAGGCCGTTTAACTTTTTCTTATTCATTCATCAGCAGTAATTCATAGGCTACATGGCAAAAAAAGGCTAACTTTGTGTTTATTGTTTTTATTTTATGATAACCCGAGGCCTCAACCTGCTAAAAAAAAGCCTTCCCGCAGAGGATATTAAAACGGCTATGCCCACGGCAGAGTTAGGGGCCTACCAGCTACAGAATTCTGGGAAAGATACCCGAAAACTTGAGTTTGCCCATGAAAGGATGCTCATTCACTTTTTGTTTGGTTTACAGGGTGAAGTTGCCCTGGCGGCAAAAGATAAAGGTGAGGAGGTAGAGCTTACCCCCAACAGGTATTATATGTTTTCCAACCCCTTTGTTGATGACCGCCTGGCCATAACCCTCCCGCCCGGGGCCGGTATGCTCTCGTTTGTGATGAGCATAAAAGAATTGCACAGCATTTTTGGCAGCTCCTTTGGGGGTGAAGAATCGGCCGTGAAGGAATTTATGGAAAGCTATAAAATGCGTAAATTCTTCACCGAAAGGGAAATGACACCCTCTATTTCGGTGATCATTCATCAGTTTTTTAATGGCATCAACCGGCCGGATATGCAGAAAATTTATCAGCAAGGGAAGGTGATGGAGTTTTTGTCGCTATACATGGACCGCCCGCAAAGTGTTGAGGAAACAAAGGAGCACTGCCCGTTTGTTATGGATGCCCTGGAAATGGACAAGATCAAAGAGGCCCGCGATATTATCATAGAAAACATGATTGACCCGCCATCGCTGAAGTCGTTGGCCAGAATGGTAGGTACCAATGAGTTTAAGTTAAAGGTAGGTTTCCGCTATGTGTATGGCAATTCGGTTTATGGTTATTTGTTTGATTACCGGATGGAGGAAGCCAAAAAGCTATTGGTTGTAGAAAACTCACGGATCAATGAAGTAGCGGCTAAAGTGGGCTATTCTAACCCCAGCCATTTTATTGCCGCCTATAAACGTAAGTATGGAATTACGCCTAAGCAACACCTTAAATCGCTTACTTAATGACCTGAGCCGGGTGCATAACCCGGCTTTAACCCGAAAAATTCATATAAATTTTTCGCCCGCAGGGCTGATGAACTGCAAAATAGTGTAAAACAACATGTTATACACAAAATACAGGAAGACTCAAAGATTAATCATGACCCAAATTTGAGGGTAAAATATTTTGCACTCATCAGGGTTAACCTTGATGTAATTAACTGACAAACAATTGTTTGGCGGTTAATTACATCATTATTCATGATTTTCATGAATAATCCGGGTTAATTTCATAAAAAAGTTTTTTTCACCACCCGGCTGAAGGCCTGGATTATCTCAATGCAGGGCAACGCCTTAGCCCGGTTTACTCATGAGGATCGTCAACAATCCGGGACAGCCCGGAATCCCGTAAAAAAAGAGGGGGTAGAAAATCCCACACCCTCTTTTACATCGTGTTGTGCCGTGTTAGCTACCTGCGTTTTTGCAGTTCGTTTATCAGGCTTTGGTTCTCGATGGCTATCAGCGGCCTGATTTCCTCTGAACCGGTTTCCAGGGCATAAAAATGTTCTTTATAGTAGAGGTAGGATTTAATCCCCTTACTGGTCTTCATTTCCAGTACCTCGAAGGGCGAATCATTGAAATTGCCATACAGGATTAAGCCACCATCTTTTACCTGATAGTGGAATTTATACTTCTTGCTTAACTTAACTTCCACATCGGTACGGGTACTCAACCGTACGGCTGAAGAAGACATAGCCTTGGGCGCAGAAATATCTACGTCAGTGGTCGTAGCTGTTTCGGCTTCGGGTTCGGTTATTTCCGGGATAACCACCTCCGGTGCCTTGTCAGTGCTTTCTGTTTTCGCGGGTGTGGGGGTTTCCCTCATTGTAGTTTCTTCTGTTGCCGTGGTAACAGGCCCGGTAACCTTATCCTCAACCGGGGTAATGTTGTCTGCTATTTCGCTGGCCGCTGGCTGCGTGGGGGTAACTGTTTGTTCAAGGGTGTCTTGTACTACCTCGGCAGGGGGGGCATCAGCGGTTTTATCAAGCCACAGGTAGGTGCCGAGCGTGGCTACGGCCACCACACCGGTAATGCCCAGGGTTTTTAACCACACAGGTTTACCGGCCGAAGGAATTTTTACCTGGTCGAGCCGGGCAATTAATTCCTGCTTGCGGTAAGCTTTAATACCTTCAATAACTTCCTGCTGGAACTGGTATTCTGCTTTCAGCGCTGCATCGGCATCAATATCCTGAAGCAACTGCTGCTGCTCAGCCTCCGTGAGTTGGTTAGTAAAATAAGCCTCTATTCTTTCGCTATTTGTCATATCAGTCTAAAAAATCGTGCGCTGAATAAGCCGACTTTATAAGTTCATCCAGCTTCTTTTTACATTTGTATTTTTTCGTTTTTGCTGTGTCTGTATTGGCAAACCCTAATTTTTCGGCTATTTCTTTCATTGACATGCCGTCAAAATAATAATAGGATAAAACCTTCTTACAGGTATCGTCCAGTCTGTCAATACATTCATGGATTATCCTTACTTTTTCCTGTTTCTCCTGCTCCTGATATTCAATGGCATCTTTTTCCTCATTGGAATGGCGGCTCTTGCGGTCGAGCTCTTTGCGCCAAAGGTTTAAGCAGATGCTGTAAATATAGGTGCTCATCTTTGAAGTAAGTACCAAATTGCCGCTGGTGGCCTTTTGCCAAAAAACGACTACTGCCTCCTGATAAACATCCTTGGCCTCCTGTTCAGTGCCATTATTGGAGGTCACCAGCCGCACCATCATCCGGTAGTACTTCTGGTATATGACTTCCAAGGCTTGTTCATCTCCTCGGCAAATCCTTGCAAATAATTCTTGCTCGGTCATTTATAATTCATTCTTATATACCGGGGGTTAGCAACTGGTAACCCTTAATTGTACAATTTTTTTCACCCCTAGGCGCAGTTCACCTAAGATTAGTTCAATTTGGCCCAAATGGCCCTATACTGCTCCCCAAATATGTGAATTATTACTATATTTTACCGATAAACTACAATTATTCTTGTGTTGTAAGGAAAGAAGCCTGCAGCAGGCACCACAGGCTTGCAAAACCAATTAAAGCAAAAACCAACGTAAAACAGGTTTACGGGTTCAAAGATAACGGGCCGGAAGACCTGTTCTATAGGTAATTCACCTAACCGGCAAAACAGGTAAATTGCCCGGATTCAGCCCTTGCTTATTCTGTAACGGGCAGCCATGTTTGGGTACGGAAGAAGAAAGCCACATAGCCGCGCACCATCAGCTTGCCATCTTCTACCCAAAGTTTGCAGTCATATACTTTCCCGTTCTCGGGGTCAAGTATCTCCCCGTCTTCCCACTCATCGCCATCCTGCACCATACCGGTGATAATGGTCATGCCAATCACCCGCTGGTCTTTACGGTAATCCGTACATTCATCGCAAATGGGGTCGGGGTCTTCGCCCGGCTCGCGGAATAATTTAATAATTTTCCCATAGGCTTTGCCGTCTTTCAGGGTGATCTCGACTATGGATTTCGGTTTGCCGGTATTGTCGTCAATGGTTTTCCATTTACCGAAGATATCCTGGGCATATAAGCCACTGCTGATAAAAAGAAGGGTGATAGTAAGGTGTAGTTTCATGTGTCTGAGGTTTATAATTTGATTTTCCATGTTAGCCTGCGGTTTATCGTGTTTTGGGTACTATAAGCCGGAAGTAGCTGTTCGCCCGGATTATTCATGAAAATCATGAATGAAACATTTGGGTGATAAAAAAAGCCCACTGACTTTCAGTGGGCTTAAAAATAATAAAATAAGTTTATTTAGTTGTGGGTTACTACTTTATTCAGGTTTTGGTCAACCACAATTTCTACCGGGGCCTTCTCCGTACCGGCAGTTGGTTGATGCTCCTTTACCCCGATATGGGGGGCAATTACCAGGGCCACAATGGAAGTTAATTTGATCAGGATGTTCATTGAGGGCCCGGAGGTATCTTTAAACGGGTCGCCCACCGTATCACCGGTTACCGAGGCCTTATGTGGCTCAGAGCCTTTGTATTCCATCTTGCCATCTATTTCCACCCCTTTTTCAAATGATTTTTTGGCATTGTCCCAGGCGCCACCGGCATTGTTCTGAAAGATTCCCATCAGCACGCCCGAAACGGTAATACCGGCCAGCACCCCGCCCAGCATCTCAGCCGAAGAGGTATCGGGGAACACATCCTGGAAGCCGAAGCCAACAATTACCGGTACCAGCAGGGCAATGGCACCCGGCAAGATCATCTCCCTGATGGAGGCGTTGGTGGAAATATCCACGCACTTCTCATATTCGGGTTCTCCGGTACCTTCCATGATACCGGGTATTTC
>JALSJF010000005.1 GCA_026989505.1 Cyclobacteriaceae bacterium | reverse complement strand
TGGTCGTGCCACCGCTGCAGATCGTCTGGTCTGCGGCCGCTACGTCCGGCACCGGGTTCACCGTCACCGTGATCGTCAAAGGCGGGCCGCTGCAGCCGTTAGCGGTTGGCGTAAGGGTGTAATCCACCGTGCCCGGATTAACTCCGTCTGTAGTAGTTAGTAGTTGGGCAATTAAATTTCCTGTGCCATCAGCAGCTCCGGTAACATTCGTAGCTAGATGGGTCCAACTGAAGGTTGTTCCGAGAACACCGTTGGGATTAGAGATAGCAATATTTGTTGTTTCCCCGACACAAATAGTTTGGTTGGAGGCAGCTACATCGGGGATTTGCCAGAAGTTTACCGTCACTTCATCAAAATCACTGCAGGTGCCGTTCGTCTCGGTCCATCTAAAGACATAGCTGCCGTAGGTATCTACGGTTACATCTGTGGTCGCACTCGTATTGTCCGCATAGCTCGCAAGGCCACCGGACGGCCCGCTCGTTAAACTCCATACCCCACTGCCTGTGCTCGCTACCCCGGTAAAGGTAAACGGGTTGACCGCCCCGATACCGCAAACATCACCGCCTACTCCTGCATCCGCTACCGGCTGCACATCGTTGGTGATTACCAGCTCATCAAAACTGGCCGTACAACTGCCGTTGCTCACCGTCCAGCGCAAGGTGGCGCTGCTGCCCGCGGCAAGACCCGTTACCGTGGTCGTGGCGCTGTTGACGTTGGTGATGCCCACGGCCGGGCCCGCTGTCTGGCTCCAGGTGCCCGTGCCCACCGAAGGCACGTTGGCGGCCATCGTAAAGGTTGTATTGTCGCACTGGGAAATGTCCGGGCCCGCATTGGCTGGCGTAGGGGGTTGGGTAATGGTCAGCACCATGTTACTTACCGCATCGGCACAAGCCCCCGGACTGGTAACTGTTTTGGTAAGGGTAACGCTGCCTGCGGTAACATCATTGGCATGAATGTTATAGGTTGGGTTATCAATCGTATTGTCAACAAAAGACCCCGATCCGCTGGTGGTCCAGAGGATAGTGCCATTACTACTGGTGCTACCGCTAATTGTATAGGAAGAAGAAGTCGAACATACTTCGGCATCACCACCGGCATCGGAGCTGGGGGCTGCATCCACACTGATCGACTGTACACTGAAATCTGCTGTGCACAGCGTAGTTGAATTGGTAGCCCTGATTACCAGACTGGTCTGGCTAACCGTAAGCGCACTGGTAACCAGGCTTATATTGGAACCATTGCCCCCTACATTACTGCTAACACTGGCGGCTGTGTTGTCAAAAAGTTCATAGTTCACCCCCGTCTCACTACTTTGAATCGTTACCGTAATGGTCTCCCCCTCACATACGCTCGTAGCACTGTAATTCACCGTCAGACCGGTATTCGGCAAGGAATTGATGGTCACCGTCTCAGCCGTACTGGCCGGGCTCACACAACCGGTGCTGCCATCTACTACCGAAACCGTGTAATTGGCACTGTTGGCCGGTCCGCTGATAGCCAGCGTTAGTGCTGTCTGGCCTGTAATAACCACCCCGTCCTTATACCATATATAGCTGCCGCTGTTCGGGGCTGTACTGCTGGTTAGCGTTACATCCGGATCGGTGCCGTCACACACGGTGCTGCCACTGCTGCTGATGGTGGGTGCTGCCGGCAGGGCATTCACCGTAATGGCCTGGCTACCAAAATCTGCTGTACAGTTGGTTGTTGCGTTTGTAGCCCTGACAAGTAAATTGTTTTGCGTAGTAGTCAGCGCACTGGTGGTAATTATAATATTGGCTCCTGTACCCGCAAAAACACTGCTTACACTGGTCGCATTATTGTCAAATATTTCATAATTAATGCCCGACTCACTATTCTGCACCGTCACATCGATGGTTTCGCCAGCGCAAACTGTTGTTTTGTTATAGTTGACCGTTAACACCGTTGGTAACGGATTCACCACTACATCCACAATATTGTAGGGGCTCTCACACCCGGAAACCGTTTGCGTAACGTATAACCTGTAGGTACCCGCCACGGTATTATCTACGACAGCGCTCGGATCAAACGGACTTCCTGTGCCTACGAGGTTTGTCAGGGCAATATCGTCATACCATTGAATGGCCGTACCCGTGGCGCTTACCGTAGGTACCGGGTCATTCACACATATAGGGGTTGGGTCGGAAGCTGTCGGAGGCGCTGTATTTTGGATGGTAATCGGCTCTGTGTCGGTTAAATCAACGGCACAGTTGGTCGTTTGGGTACTACTGGCATTAACTTTGATTGTCAAATTCGCTGTTAAGGGCACGCTGGTTATCACCAGATCACCACCATTGCCCAGAAAAGTACTACTTAACACCGAGTTATCTCCAGCATTTTGCAGGGTGTACTCCACATTGAGTTCACTATTTTGTACGGTAATTTCTGCCGTTGTATTAAAGCAAACCGTATTATTCGTTGCCACTACGCCTAATCCGGTAGATGGCAAAGGAATGGTGGTTACGGTAATGGTATTACTGGTAGAAGTGCAGGTGGCATCAGAGGCTATGGCATAAACCTGGTCGTTATTGTTTAGATTGGCTGTGTACTCGTAGGGAGAGGTTGTATCCGTTCCCTGACTAACACCATTCACAAAAAACTCAACCTGCAGTACCGCGACTCCGGGAGTAGCCGTAAAGGTTTGGCTATTGGGTTCACAAACCGGATTTACATCTACCGTAAGGGAAGTGGAAAATCCGGCCGTAACGGTAATGGTTTGGGTATTGGATTCATCGGAACAACCATCGGTGTCGGTAATCACTACGGCTATCTGATCATTATTTGCTAATGTTGACGTTGAATAGGTGTCTGAAGAGGAAGATTGCAGTACTGTCCTGGCACCTCCCGGATCCAGGATGAATTCGTAATTAGCTGCTGTTTTGCCATTGGTAACAGAGCCGGTAAAGGTGAGTAATTCGTTGCTACAAATAGTTGGGTCCGTAGTATTGCCGGTTTTGTCGTTGATGAGTTGGGCAACCGGGGGATTGTAGGCATTCAATGTGCCGTGGTTGACCCCATCACCAACATCATCACCATTAATAGGTTGGGAACCCCCTGATCTAATAATTTGCCCGGAACCAGCTGCCGTTGCCCTTACCCTGATACCCGAAATAATTAAACTATTAATAGCTGCATCTGATGCACTGTATAACCCTAAGTCAATGGTAATACTGGTAGAAGTAACTACCGGACTCCCAGGATCTACATCGAACCCTGAACCTGTCACGGTTACTGTCCCAACCCCAGGCTCAAACTCAAAAGAGCCGCCACTAATAGTTAAAACAAAATCCTCCAAAGTAGGGAAAGGACTGGTAGAGGTCATATCAGTCGGACTGGTTTCCGTAATTACAATATCCGAAAGATTGTAGTAATCGCTGGTAGAGGGCCCGGCATTCAAGCAAATAGCTTCCCCTCCCGTAGCCGGGGTAACCACCACCTGCCCGAACCCATAGCTGCTGCATAAAACCAGGCATAGAAAACCCAATAATGAAGACTTAAACAGGCTAAGGTTAGACATACAGCTTAAAAAGTAATATGGTTGCTATTTGCTAATGCTTTAAATATAGTAAAAGTAACCACCCGAAACATAGATTTAACAATAATTTGCTGCTAAAAATCATTTAAAAAGTCATTTCCCCGTTGGGGCCGGTTTTAATTACCACAACCTTACTGTTCCCTTCGAGGTCGGCCGTGCCTACCACCACAATGGAGCCGTCCGCTAACACGGTTACGGCCCCGGCCCTGTAAGTAGAAGTATTGGTGCCAAACGTTTGTGGCCAGGGTGATTCTACACGAAAATTAGCATTTACCCCGGCAAGGTAAATCTCACTGTGAATCTCAGAAAATTCCATCGTCCCAACAATAATATAGCTATTCTCATTTTGTAAGGCAACGCCAATGCCGGCTGTATTATCAGCGGTAGGAACAACACCGTTGAGCAGCGACTGCCAATCGCTTGTGCCGGTAACGGCATTGGCCCTGAATTTCCATTCCACCATAAATATTTGCTGCCCACTCTGGGCAATTTCGCCAATCACCACAAACGTATCTCCAAACCGGGTAACATGATGGGCTACCTGGTCTTCCGTCTCGTTCACATCTTCATGAACAAATTCATTTGTTGACGACATATCCCTTTTAAAACCAATATAATAGTTCTTCCTGGCAGCCCCGCCAGTGCCTAAATCGGAATGGCCGAATATCAGGTAGCGGGTACTATCTTTACCGATACTGTTGACAACATCATTAACCTCGTACCCGCCTACCACATAATCATTCCCTTCCAGGCCAAAGTAAGTTATACTATTCTGCAGGGTAGGGTCAGGTTCTAAGCTTACCGGATCATAAAGGGCTACATAGCCATTAATACCACCAATAGTATTCCCGTTTATATCTATTATTGGCCTGTCGGTCTGTCCGCTTACCAGGATTCCCGAAGCCCCTAAGGTAACTTTTGCCAACGTATTGTTGAACACCCCTGCCAATGTATCCGTAGTTATCAGGGCTGAATCAAGGAATAACCCGTCAAAGGAAATTTTTAAAAGGACTGACCGGCTAACCTGGTTATTATTTAAGGTACATCCCACCAGATAACCATCGGCCAGTCCGACAATTGATTTTGCTTCGGTACCAACACCGGTGCCTAAATCATTGGCCGCGCTGTAAGTCCATTCTTCATTACCCCGCTTATCGGTTTTAATGAGTAACATCTCTTTAGTGCCCAGCGAGTCGCCCGTAGCGGCAATCAACAGGCCGCCATCCGCAGTGGCTATGATATCTACCCCCTGCTGGTTGCCCGGACGTACTCCGTCATACATTTTAACAAAAAAATTATCATTGCGGGGCCGGATATTTTCAGCCGTATCACAGGCCCATAGCCCCAACCCTATAACCGCCATGCAGAGGTGCCGTTTATTCATCTCGCTTATTTTTTTTACTAAACCATTTTTGTAAAACGGTTTGAATGGTCACCGTACTTTTGGCCCGCGCCTTGTACTTCGGCCAGATATACCCCAGGGTAAGGGTGAAGTTATTTAACCGGTAATCATCCAACACCCAGCCGTAACGAAAGGCATAGGTTTTGTTATCCTGCACAGAAAAATCGTTGTATTTTTCCTCGGCCACCCTATTGGTCATGCCCAGTTGGTAGCGAAAGTCAATTAAAATGTACCGGTACTTGATCCTTCTTTTCAGGCCTATCCCAAAGATCAACGAATGCGAAAAGGCCGACATCTGTGGTTTCAGGTTTATCCCGGGACCTTCGATATCCAGATTGCGTACGCTGGCGCTGTAGGCGCTGAGGGTATAAGATGGGCTATAGCCGGCATATATATAGGGAAAGTAAAGGTAGTTTTTTTTACCCCCATAGGTGTATTTTAACATAACCGGTACACTGAGGTACATTTCTGCCCTTACTTCACTTTGCTTTTGGGGGTCCTTGAATATCTGGTCATCCCGCCCGTACGAGCGGTACATGAATTCGGCTTCAAAGGCCAGGCTAAGCGATTTATCAAAGTGTAAATCAAAGCCTCCGGCAGCCGTAAAACCGAGTTTAGGGCGGTATTGCCGGTTGTTATCGTTTTCATTTCCCTGAGTATTGAGGTTAAGCAGGGTAACTGTGGTGTAGTTCACCCCCAGCTTACCATTATAACTGATAATCGGGGTGGTAATAAACTTACGGCTTAAATATTCAAGTTCTATGGGGTCGTTATCGCTTACCCGGAATTCGGGGTCAACCTCCAATAAATCCATAAAACTGTTTTCAGCAGCGTAGGGGTCATCAAGGTAAAGATAAGTGATGGTTAACAGCTTGAGGGCTTCTACTTTTTGTTCGGCAGACCCTTTTTTTACGCATTCATTTAAAATAGCGGGAATATCATTTAAATGCCCGGCATCAAAAGCGTTGGTAGCCCGGGTAATCGCCTCGGTACACTGGGCACCGGCAAACTGATAGAGGCCTATAAAAATAAGTATTGCTAGAAATCTTTTACCCACCGCCTGTCAACTGTTATCCTTGTTTAGCAAATTTTCACAAGTATATTCATATTCTACCTCATCGCTTACATACCGGGCCCATTCATCTTTCGTCATATTTCTGGTCACATGGCCACAAATATCCCCGGCCATGGTGGCATTGTCAACGGCCCATTTTTTAATCTTGCCATCTTTGGTGCCCACTACGAGGTAATCATCACCGGGGCTAAAGGCAAGGTCCCATACAAAAGAATTGCCATTGTCAACAAAGTAATAGGGAATATCATCGAGGTTTTCCAGGTTCCACATTTGCACGGTATGGTCCCAACTGGCCGAGGCCAGCCGTTTGCCGTTATGTGAGAAAGCAAGGTCGTTTACCCTGGCCTCGTGGCCATAAAGTTCGTCCACAACCCTCTCATTGGCCAGATCATAAAGAATAACATATTTATCATCCCCGCCCATCGCCAGGTAACGGCCATCGGCACTGATGGTTAAAGCATTGATGCGGTTAGCCGCACCGGTTTCCAGCAGCAACTCCTGTTTACTCATGTCGGCAATGGAAATCCGTACCAACTTGCCGTCTTTGGTGCCGGCATAAATGTATTTGCTTTGGGGATCAATGGCGAAACGGTTTACCGGGTAATTCATTTGAGGCATGACCCGCGAACGCTTAAAGTCATACATTACCAAAGTGCCGTCTGCTCCTACAGAGATTATACCGGCATTATTGGGCAAAAATTCAGCATCCCGGACAAACCCACGGTGGCCGGTTATAATAACCGGGGCAGCCGCCAGGTTTTGCAGGTTATAAAGTTGCATGGTTGATGAATCGCTGGTGCTCAACAGCCATTTTTTGTCGGGGCTGACTTTCAGCTCGCGGTTAGGGTGCTGGGCGTTACTGCCGGCTATTAATACGGGGGGCTGGGTATTGTCTTGCAGTTGCCATTGGTATATTTTACCATCGGAACCGGTAGAGAAAAACCGGTTATCGTTACCCCTAAAGGCAATAGACTTTACCGCTCCTGAA
>JALSJF010000004.1 GCA_026989505.1 Cyclobacteriaceae bacterium | reverse complement strand
TTACCGAGCACTCCGACATCAGCCTCTATGTGATGACCCCGGAATACGGGGCGGCCACCCAGTTAGAAAAAATTGACATGCTCGATTTTGCCGATATCATTGCCATCAATAAATTCGACAAGCGCGGCTCAATGGATGCCCTGCGCGATGTAAAAAAGCAGTACAAGCGCAACCACCACTTGTTTGATGTAGCCGATGATGACCTGCCGGTATTCGGCACCATTGCCAGCCAGTTCAATGACCCGGGCATGAATAACCTTTACCTCGAAATCCTGGCCAAGGTAAACGAGAAAATTAAAAACGGCTTCAAGTCCCATGCCAAAAGCAGCCGGGAGCTCTCCGAGAAGGTGTTTGTTATACCACCCAACCGTACCCGCTACCTCGCTGAAATTGCCGAGACAAACCGGGCCTATGACCAGGTTGCCAAACAACAAGCCGCCATTGCCCAACAGCTTTACAGCCTGAAGAAAGCCCGCGAGATAGTTTCCCAGCAAAAAAATAACGAGGCCGTGGTGGCCGGCCTGCAAAAAGCCTATGATGATTTACTGCTTGAGCTTGACCCCAAAAACCACAAACTGCTGGAGGAATGGCCACAAAAAAAGCAAACCTATGCCGATGAGGTTTATACCTTTAACGTCAGGGGCAAAGAAATCGCCATTCAAACCCATACCCAATCGTTATCGCACCTGCAGATACCCAAAATAGCTTTGCCAAGATATGAGGGCTGGGGCGATTTACTGCAATGGTTGTTGCAGGAAAATGTGCCGGGGGAGTTCCCTTATACGGCCGGTATTTACCCGTTTAAACGCGAGGGTGAAGACCCCACCCGCATGTTTGCCGGTGAAGGCGGCCCCGAGCGCACCAACCGCAGGTTCCACTACGTAAGCACGGGCATGCCGGCCAAACGCTTGTCCACAGCTTTCGATTCGGTTACCCTTTATGGCAGTGACCCCGACAAACGGCCTGATATCTATGGTAAAATAGGCAATGCCGGGGTGTCGGTTTGCTGCCTCGATGACGCCAAAAAGCTCTATTCGGGGTTTAACCTGGCCGATCCCAAAACCTCGGTAAGTATGACCATCAATGGCCCGGCCCCGATGATGCTCGGCTTTTTTATGAATGCGGCCATCGACCAGCAGTGTGAGTTGTACATCCGGGAACAAGGGATAGCAGAAGAGGTACAACAAAAAATTGCCGCGCTCTATGCCGAATCCGGGGTGGCGCGCCCCCGGTACCATGGCCAGGTACCCGAGGGCAACGATGGCCTGGGGCTGCTATTGCTGGGCGTAACCGGAGACCAGGTATTACCGGCCGAAGTGTACCGGCCAATCAAAGAAAAAACCCTGGCAGCCGTGCGGGGCACCGTGCAGGCCGATATCCTGAAAGAAGACCAGGCGCAGAACACCTGTATTTTCTCTACCGAATTTGCCCTCAAACTGATGGGCGATGTGCAGGAATATTTTATTGACCATAATGTGCGTAATTTCTATTCGGTATCGATCAGCGGCTACCACATTGCCGAAGCCGGGGCCAACCCCATCAGCCAACTGGCCTTTACCCTGGCCAACGGCTTTACCTATGTAGAGTACTACCTGAGCCGCGGTATGGACATCAATAAATTCGGGCCCAACCTGTCGTTTTTCTTTTCCAACGGCATTGACCCCGAGTATTCGGTTATCGGCCGGGTGGCCAGGCGTATTTGGGCCAAGGCGTTAAAACTGAAATATGGGGCCGACCCGCGGGCACAAATGCTGAAATACCATATTCAAACTTCGGGCCGTTCGTTACACGCCCAGGAGATTGATTTCAATGACATCCGCACTACCCTGCAGGCGCTTTACGCCATTTACGATAACTGTAACTCATTGCACACCAATGCCTATGACGAGGCCATCACCACCCCTACCGAAGAAAGTGTGCGCAGGGCAGTGGCTATTCAACTGATCATCAACAAAGAACTGGGGCTGGCCAAAAACGAAAACCCTTTGCAGGGCGCTTTTATTATTGAAGAACTAACCGACCTGGTAGAAGAGGCTGTGCTGGCCGAATTTGACCGCCTGACCGAGCGGGGCGGGGTGCTGGGGGCCATGGAAACCATGTACCAACGCAGTAAAATCCAGGAAGAAAGCCTTTATTATGAGACCCTGAAACACTCGGGCGAATATCCGATTATTGGTGTTAACACGTTTCTCAGCAGTAAAGGTTCGCCTACGGTACTGCCCGGGGAGGTAATCAGGGCCACGGAAGAAGAAAAGCAGCATCAGATCGAAACATTGCAAAACCTCCACCGGCACCAGCAAGACAAAGTGCCCGGTGCCCTCAAAGCCGTAAAAGCCGCGGCCCTGGCCAATAAGAATATCTTTACCGAATTAATGGAGGCTACCAAAGTCTGTTCTATCGGCCAGATAACCGATGCCTTGTTTGAGGTGGGTGGCCAGTACCGCAGGAATATGTAAGGGGTAAAGAATTTTCAACGAGACCTACCCCAGCGCCTGCGCCAGGTCAGCTATCAGGTCACCGGCATCTTCTACCCCCACGCTCAACCTTATGAGGGAGTCAACTACGCCTGTCTTTTCCCGTTCTGCTTTGGGGATGGAGGCATGGGTCATGCTGGCCGGGTGGCCGATCAACGATTCTACCCCGCCCAACGATTCGGCCAGGGAAAATATTTTCACCCTTTCCACCACCTGCATGGCCGCCTCCAGGTTATCCTCTTTCAGGGTAAACGACATCATGCCGCCAAAATCACGCATCTGGGTTTTGGCCAGTTCATGGTTTGGGTGGCTGGCTATTCCCGGCCAGTAAACCCGGTTAACCGCGGGATGGTCTTGCAGGAACCCGGCAATGGCCCGGCCGTTCTCGCAATGGCGCTGCATCCGTAAATGCAGGGTTTTGATGCCCCTGAGGACCAGAAAGCTATCCATAGGCCCGCATACCGCCCCACTGCTGTTCTGGATAAAGTAGAGCTTTTCGGCCAGTGCCTGGTCATTGCACACCAAAGCCCCCATCACCACATCCGAATGGCCACCGAGGTACTTGGTAACCGAATGCATCACCATATCCGCCCCTAAATCCAACGGGTTTTGCAGGTAGGGCGTGGCAAAGGTGTTGTCCACGGCCAGCAGGCAATTATGCTGCCGGGCCAGGGCCGCCATACCGGCAATATCGATAATATTCAACATGGGGTTGGTGGGGCTTTCCACCCAAATGAGCTTAGTATGTTCGTTGATATATTCTGCCACTTTCTCTGGGGATTCCATACCGACAAAATGAAACTTGATGCCGTATTTGGCAAATATTTTGGTGTATAGCCGGTAGGTGCCCCCGTATAAATCGCTGGTGGATACCACCTCATCTCCCGGGCTTAGTAATTTGATAACCGCATCGGTAGCCGCCATGCCACTACCAAAGCACAGGCCATAGGTGCCGTTTTCAAGGGCGGCAATATTCTGTTCCAGCGCCTGGCGCGTAGGGTTGCCGGTACGGGAATACTCAAAGCCCTTATGGGCGCCCACCTTTTCCTGCACATAGGTGGAAGTCTGGAAAACCGGGGTCATAATGGCGCCTGTTGACGGGTCGGGCGCCACCCCGGCATGAATGGCTTTGGTAGCAAATTTCATTTTTGTTGGATCGGTTGCCATGCTATTGGTGGTTTTATATGTTAAAGCCGCTAAACTAATATTTCTGCGGCTACCGGCCAATGCCAACGGGCAGTTGTACCGGTATTTTTGCCCCCTATTTGACGAAAGCCACGCTAAATACTATGGGCGGTATGGCCACTGATCATATTTCAAGTATATTTGGTTTTTTGCTAAACTATTTCCTGTGGATATTGGTAAGTATTTAGAGTCGCTGATGATAGCTTTCGGCAATGCCATGTGGGGCACGCCACTGGTGGTGCTGCTTCTGGGGGGGGGGATTTTTTTCTTTTTTTATTCCCGGTTTGCCCAGTTCAAGCATTTTGGCCATGCCATCAATGTTTTGCGCGGCAAGTACGATAACCCGGAAGAGAAAGGCGAAATCAGCCATTACCAGGCACTTTCTACCCACCTGGCCGCCACGGTAGGCATGGGCAATATCAGTGGTGTGGCCGTGGCTATCCTTACCGGGGGCCCGGGGGCCATTTTCTGGATGTGGGTAAGCGCTTTTTTTGGTATGGCCACCAAGTTTTTTACCAGTACGTTGGCCATTATGTACCGGGGCAAAGATTCTGCCGGGGAATTGCAGGGTGGCCCCATGTACGTTATCAGGGAAGGCTTAAGTAAACGCTGGTATTGGTTGGCGGTACTTTTCAGCGTGGCCGGTATGGTAGGGGTGCTGCCTATCTTTCAGGCCAACCAACTCACCCAGGTTATCCATGATGTGGCGCTCAAACCACTGGGGCTGGGCGATGGGCACATCACCACTTCGTTGTTTTCCTTGCGCACCTCTGACCTGGTAACAGGCCTTATTCTTACCGCTATGGTAACCTCGGTTATTTATGGCGGCATTAAGCGGGTAGGTAAAGTGGCCGGCCAACTGGTGCCGGTAATGGTCATCCTGTATTTTGTTACGGTAATGATTATCATCCTGCTCAACTACCGGCATATCCCCTCTATGCTGGCCCTGATATTTACCGATGCCTTTACCGGGGAAGCAGTATTGGGCGGGGCTGTTGGCTCGGTGATCCTGATTGGCGCCCAGCGGGCAGCTTTCTCCAACGAGGCCGGTATCGGTACTGCCCCCATGGCCCATGGGGCCGCCAAAACCAATGAGCCGGTACGCGAGGGACTGGTAGCCATGCTGGGCCCGGCCATAGATACCCTGCTGGTTTGCACGCTCACGGCTTTGGCTATCTTAATTACCGATACCTGGCACAGCACCTCCCGCGAGGGGGTTTCGGTAACCCTCGATGCCTTTAATGCCGGCCTCCCGTATGGGGGGTATATCCTGGCCTTATGCGCGGCCATTTTTGCCATTACTTCCCTGTTTTCCCTTTCCTATTATGGTGAGAAATGTTACGGTTTCCTTTTCGGGGCTGAGCGTAAAAAGCAGTATATTTTATTGTATGTAAGCAGCATTATCATCGGCTCAATTGCCTCCCTGAAAGCCATTATCAGCCTGATAGACGGGATGTACGCCACAATGGCCATCCCTACGGTAATTTCGGCCCTGCTCTTATCGCCCAGGGTAATGGAGGAAACCAAAAAATATTTTTCCCGGATGAAAGGCTGGCGGGCTTAGGTGAGGCCCCAGGGGTAATCCGGGCCAAACCCCGACCGTCAAGGCCTATTATATCCTATGAAACCGGCAGGCATTAAAAGACGATACCGGACAGAATTTCCCCGTCATTATGCCTATACCCTTCATGCCGCACCCAGGGCAGGGCTGAGTTAAGCAGCGGGGGCGGGCATGTTTTTGTTGTTAAAGATAATGGTTTTGGTTAAACCAGCGCCTCAAAATTGCCGGTGGTGGGCAGAAGGAATGCCCAGAAGCGCAGTAGGCGAACCCTATATAATTTACCCTTAACGTTGATTTTGAGGCTTAGCTGCCCTATATTTGGTTAGCCGTTCTAATTTCGATGTATGAAACAGGTTACCCTAAGTATCCCCGACAATAAATTCAAGACCTTCCTTGCGTTTATCAAAACCCTGGACTATGTGCAGGTGGAAGATAACACTATCCCTCAATGGCAGATGGAGGAAGTAAACAAGCGACTTGCCGACTATAAAAACAATCCAGAACAGGCTATGGATTTTGATACTGCCATGGACGACATTGATAAAGACCTGTAATGTATAAATCCATTATCCTACCGCTTGCCAAGCAGGATATTAAAGAGGTAGCCAAATGGTACAACAGCCAGAAAAAAGGATTGGGTAAGCGGTTTACTGCCTCGGTTCGTAAAAAGGTAAGCTACATCCGTGAAAACCCTGAACACATTGCCATAAGGTACGGTGAAACAAGGACTACCAAGATTGACACGTTCCCTTATATGATTCATTTTACCATTGACGAAGAAAACAAAACTGTAATCGTCTCTGCTGTGTTTGGAACTAAAGAAGACCCTAAAAAGTGGACGAAGCGCAACAAATAAAAAATCCCCATCTACAACAAGGGGCTTTTTTATTTCATACTATTTACGTATGTCAATCTGGTACTTTTCTAAAATAGGTGTTGTTTTCTTGAGAGTACATTAAATCGAAATTCCCATTGTTTGATAACCGTACCCTTGAAACCCAATATCCTGGAGGTATATTGTCAATTTTATCATTCAGAAATGAAAAGTTTTCAAAAACGATTTCGCTTGCAAGAGAATCATAACTCCACTTCCCTGATGATTTAACCCGGATTATTCACGAAAATCGTGAATAATGATGTAAATCAACTGCCAAACGATTGTTTGTCAGTTAATTACATCAGCCCTGCGGGCGAAAAATTCATATGAATTTTTCGGGTTAACTATTCTTCCATCGCTCGCATAGAACTCATACCGATAAGTATGGTCTTTGTTTACAAATAAAGAATCACGGATACCCCAGGCACTGAAACAATATGTTCCTGACAGAAGCCTTTCAACAGTTCCTGCATATCTATCATTGTAATTCCCCCCACTCTGGGCTTCATTTTCAATCGCCAGTATCAAATCTCCTACCTCAATAATTGCCTGTTGTTCTATACCCGGGTAATTGGCCGGTGCGCTGAGCAAATTGTTGAAATAGGTATTGAATAAACGGTTATAGCTGGCCTGCAGGGCTTGCATGATTTTTTGAAATCTGGCCCTTTTGTACGGCAGGGTGTACGGCAGGCCCTCCGGGAACCGGCTGAAATACAGGTCTGCCGAAAGCCGGGCTTCGTCATAGGTAGCATACGAATCGTACCCTTTACCGGCCGCCCAGCCGCCACCGTGGTCGCCCAGCAGGTTCCAGCGGATTATAAACGTGTTGCCACTGCGCCAGATGGCTTCACTACTCCGCCAGGCTGGGGCAATAAACCAGTTACCCCCGCTATAGCCGCCCCACAAATCCGCCCGGTCAACGGCCCAAAAACTGTTGGCGAGGTACTCCGGGTCGGGCCGGGGGGGGCTGCCTCCGTTGC
>JALSJF010000003.1 GCA_026989505.1 Cyclobacteriaceae bacterium | reverse complement strand
ATCACCACCGGTTTATCCTGGCGGTAGGTTACCCCCATCCACTGGGCCGTACTGGTTAGGATCTTCACCTTCACCTTGCCCGTAGCCATCAGCTGGTCAACCACCAGCGGAATAAAAAATTCGGCTTTGCTGTTGTCTTTATGGGTGGCCACAAATTCCCGGAACTGGCTTTCCGCTGCGGTAAAAAAAGCCGGATGAAAGCCCCAGAAGTTCATCGACACATAGCTGTTTTCGTCAAGTTCATGGGGTTGCCCTTGCGCATCTGTATAAATAACCGTTCCGCCCTGGCGGTGGATTTTCGTACACTCGGTGATGTTTTGCAGATAACCCTTGCTGTCGGGCACCGATATGCCCCGCGAAACATAGCCGTGGTCGGAGAGGGTGTTTTTCAGGATATACCCCACCATGGCGTAGGTGTCGGCTGCGGCTTCGGTGACCAGGAACCGGTGCAGGGTGGTAAACGCCCCGGCCCCGTAAAAGTCATCGGCATTAATTACGGCAAAGGGTTCGTTAATGTTTTCTTTGGCCACCATTACGGCATGGGCCGTACCCCAGGGTTTTTCCCGTTCTGGCAGGTTGTCTATCCCGGCTACCGGTACATTTACTTCCTGAAGGGCATATTCAATAGCAATCTTGTCCCCCCAGCGGGCATCAAACAAGGTTTTCATCTCTTCCAGGATATTTTGCCGGACAACCAGCACCACCTTGCCAAAGCCGGCCCGGATGGCATCGTAGATGGAGTAGTCGATAATGGTCTCGCCTGCCGGGCCAACCTTGTCGGCTTGCTTCAGGCCGCCATAACGACTGCCCATACCGGCTGCGAGGATCAATAAGGTAGGTTGCATAGAAGATGAGGGAGGTTAACTATCAGCATTGTGTGGGCAAGTAGCAGGAAATAAAAAAAGCCCCGGGAAAGGGGCAAACAAATCTTTACGGGCAGCTTAATTTAACTGGGCATCCAGTTTACCGGCCAATACGGCTTTGGGTACGGCACCAATTTGCTTATCAACAATCTCCCCGTTTTTGAAGATCAACAGGGTAGGGATGCTGCGGATGCCAAACTGGGCGGCCGTGCCCGGGTTTTCATCTACGTTCACCTTGCCAATTACGGCCCGGCCTTCGTAGTCGTTGGCCAGTTCTTTCACAATAGGGCCGATCATCTTACAGGGGCCGCACCACTCCGCCCAAAAATCTATCAATACCGGCTTATCGGTGTTCAACACTTCGTTGAAGTTAGCGTCTGTTATTTCAATTGTATCCATTTTGCTATGTTTATTAAAAAGTTAAAAAGCCAACGCAAATATATTATTTTTTGTTCCCAAGAATAAAAAAATAGCCACTGCATCTGCTAAGCCCGGGCATATTGTTTGTAGGCCGGCCGCCTGTCGGGGGCCAGTTCTGGTTTCTTCGGCACAATTTTGGCCTGGATACCCTCCAGGGCGGAGATTTCGGCAAAAAACTCATTGGAAGGCGCTACGAGGTATTTTTTGGCCAATAAATCCACTTTGATCTGCTCAGTTTCATCATATACCCTTACTTTCAGCCGGCACTTGCCATGATGGGTTTGCACCAGCCGTTCAATAGCTTCCACAAAAATTTCGTTCAGTTTGGTTACGTCTATGAGCAGTTCAATTTCCTTACTCAGTTCATTTCTGATTTCGGCCAGCAGGTGAAAAGATTTGGGGCGGAACTCCCATACCCCTGGCTGGTTATAGCGCTCTTCTACCCGGCCGGTAAGGTAAAGAAAATTGCCCATGGCCAGAAAATGCTTGTTTTTCAGGTAGTCTTCGCCAAACAGGGCCATATCGAGGGTGCCGTTAAAGTCTTCGATGGTAAACAAACCGAAGGGCTGCCCTCTTTTGGTAAGCCGTTCGTTGGCCTTTACCACAATGCCGGCCAGGTGAACAACCTGGTTTTTATGTTCTTCTATCTGTTGTACCGGGCAGGTGCAGAAATTATCTATTTCCACCTTAAACTGGTCGAGCGGGTGGCCGGAAATATAGAAACCCACCACATCCTTTTCAATTTTCAGTTTTTCAATTTCGGTAAAATGCGCTACTTCGGGTAATTTAGGTTTGGGTATCTCCAGGCCGCCACTGCCGCCAAACAGCGATTGCTGGGAGGCGTCTTTTTCTTTTTGATAGTTGTTGCCGTAGCGGATGGCCAGTTCAATCAGGTTAGGCTCCCCTTCACGGCTAAACAAATACTGGTTACGGTGGGTATCGGGGAAGCCATCAAAAGCCCCGGCCATGGCCAGGCTTTCAAAGGTTTTTTTGTTGACGGTGCGCAGGTTTACCCGTTCGGCAAAATTAAAAATATCGGCATACGGGCCATTTTCTTCCCGCTCGCTCACAATGGCCTCTACGGCTGCTTCACCTGCGCCTTTAATCGCCCCCAGGCCAAAGCGGATTTTGCCTTCTTTGTTCACATCAAAATCCATAGAGCTTTCATTGATGTCAGGCCCCAGCACTTCAACCCCCATGCGTTGGCATTCTTCAATAAAGAAGGTGATTTTATCGATGTTGCTTTGGTTATTGGCCAGCACTGAGGCCATATATTCTTCCGGATAATTGGCTTTCAGGTAGGCCGTTTGATAGGCGACCACGGAGTAGGCGGCCGAGTGCGACCGGTTGAACCCGTAGGCGGCAAATTTTTCCATCACGGCAAACACTTCTTCGGCCTGCTGGCGGTCGATGTTGTGTTTTTCTTTGGCCCCGGCTACAAAAATCTCCTTTTGTTTGGCCATTTCATCCAGTTTTTTCTTGCCCATGGCCCGCCTGAGCAAGTCGGCCTGGCCGAGGCTGTAACCGGCCAGGATCTGCGCGGTTTGCATGATTTGCTCCTGATAGACCATGATGCCATAGGTGTTTTTCAGGATATCCTCTAACAAAGGGTGCGGGTATTCCACCGGTTCTTTGCCGTGCTTACGGTTGATAAAATTGGGGATAAAGTCCATCGGCCCCGGGCGGTAAAGGGCATTCATGGCAATCAGGTCTTCCAGATCCGTGGGTTTGAGTACCTGCAAATATTTGCGCATTCCCGGTGATTCAAACTGGAAAGTGCCAATGGTTTCAGCCTTTTGGTAAAGCGCAAAGGTTTTGGCATCCGCCATATCAATCTGGTCGATGTCAATGGCAATGCCTTTATTCTTTTTTATCAGGTCAATGGCCTTTTTGATGATGGTGAGGGTTTTCAGGCCCAGGAAGTCCATCTTCAGCATGCCGGCATCTTCTATCACCTTGCCATCGAACTGGGTTACCAGCAGGTTAGAGTCCTTGGAGGTAGATACCGGGATATATTCGGTAAGGTCATCGGGGGCGATGATAATGCCGGCTGCATGGATGCCGGTGTTGCGTACCGAGCCTTCCAGTTTTTGCGCCAGCTCCAGGATTTTGGCCTGCTCGGTATTGCTTTTTCTGATTTCTTCCAGTTCTTTTACTTCGGCAAAGGCTTTGGCCAGCGTCATGCCGGGCCTTTCGGGTACCAGCTTAGCGAGGGCATTGGATTCGGCCAGCGGCAGGTCGCGCACCCGGGCCACGTCTTTGATCGACATCTTGGCGGCCATACTGCCATAGGTAATGATCTGGGCTACCTGGTTATAGCCGTATTTGTCCACTACGTAGTCGATTACCTTTTGCCGTCCTTCATCGTCAAAATCGGTGTCAATATCAGGCATTGAGACCCGTTCCGGGTTAAGAAAGCGTTCGAACAGCAGGTTGTATTTGATGGGGTCGATATTGGTAATGCCAATAGCATAGGCCACAACCGAGCCGGCAGCCGAACCCCGGCCGGGGCCAATCATTACCCCCAGGTTACGCCCGGCATTAATCATGTCGGAGGTGATGAGGAAATAGCCGGCAAAGCCCATGGTTTTAATAATGTGCAGTTCGTGGTTTATGCGCTCTTCTATTTCGGGGGTTATTTCCCCGTAGCGTTTGGGTGATTTAGCCCCCTCGAAGGTGATGTGCCGCAGGTAGTCATCGGCATCGGTAAAACCATCGGGCAGGGGGAAGTTGGGCAGCAGGATATCCCGCTTGAGGTTGAGGTGTTCAATTTTACCGGCAATTTCCCCGGTGAAATCAATAGCTTCGGGAATATCCTTAAACAGGGAATTCATCTCCGCCTGCGTTTTAAAATAAAATTCGTTATTGGGGAAGCCAAACCGGTAATCCTTGCCGCCAAAGCCCTCGCCTTTCCATACTGGCTTGCTTTGGGCTTCACCGGTATTGACGCAAAGCAGGATATCGTGGGCCAGAGCGTCTTCCTGGTCAACATAATGGGAGTCGTTGGTGGCAATCACCTTGATATCATATTTTTTGGCAAACCGCAGCAGGACCTCATTTACCTTTTTCTGCTCTTCCAGGTCGTGGCGCTGGAGTTCAATGTAAAAGTCTTCGCCAAACAGGTTAAGCCACCATTTCAGTAACTCTTCGGCATCTTCTTCACTTTTGTTAAGGATGGCCTGGGGGATTTCGGCCGCCAGGCAGCAGGAGGTTACCACCAGGCCTTCGTGGTATTTTTCTATCAACGCCTTATCAATGCGCGGCCATTTGCTGTAGAGGCCTTCCATGTACCCCAGGGATGACAGCTTGCTGAGGTTTTTATACCCGGTAGCATTTTTGGCCAGCATCAACTGGTGGTAGCGGTGGTCTTTGTCTTCTTTGGTAAACTGTTTTTTATGGCGGTTCTCTACCAGGTAAAACTCGCAGCCGATAATGGGCTTGAGGTTATATTTGCTGGCTTCGGCCACAAATTTAAAGGCCCCGAACATATTGCCGTGGTCGGTCAGCGCTACCGCTTTCATGCCGTCTTTTTGGGCTTTTTCCATCATGCCGGTAATACTGCTGGCCCCGTCAAGGAGGGAAAACTGGGTGTGGCAGTGAAGGTGGGTGAACTCGGGCATGGCAATTGAAAAAACTTTTGTAAAAGTAAGTTTAAGATATGGAAAAAGATAGTGGCAAGAAGGGCATTTTGTAAATCTTTCCGCGATCTACTTTTCCCTTGCCGGCAAATTTTTATTTTTATGGACTTGTTTAACCTTAACCTAACTGTAAAATTATGTTTGTAGGACATTATGCGGCCGCTATTGCCTTAAAGGGCAAAGAGCAGCGGGCCAACCTGGGGCTGTTATTTATTGCCGTACAATTTGTTGACATCCTGTTCTTCCCGTTGGTGGTGGCCGGGATTGAGAAAATGCGCCTGGTACCGGGCTTTACTGCGGTAAACTCATTTGATCTGTATTATATGCCGTTTACCCACAGCCTGCTGGGTAGCGTAGCCTGGGCCGCCCTCTTCTTTTTGTTGTTTTCTGCCCTGGGTAAAGGGCAGCCCCGGGGCCGGGCGGTGGCCTGGGCCATGGCGCTGGCCGTGTTATCGCATTGGTTTACCGACTTGCTGGTACACACCCCGGACTTGCCGCTGTTGGGCGATAATTCGGTTAAACTCGGCTTTGGCTTATGGCATAATGCTGCCGTAACCTTTGGTTTGGAAGCGGTACTGGTAGCAGCCGCCTTGTTTTATTATTTGCACCGCACTACGGCCACTACGCGTGTGGGGAAGTACGGCATGCTACTATTTGTGCTCTTTATGCTGGTGATTAATTACCTGAATATGTTTGTGCTGCCGCAGAGTGAAGATGTGGTTGAACTTACTATCTCGGCTTTGGTAATTTATTTTTTGTTGGCCGGGATAGCCTTTTATCTGGATAAAAAAAGGGCCTGAACTTACTCCCCGGCAGGCCCCGGTTACGGCCCGGTGTGGTATATTAGCGGTATTGAATTGGACTAAAAACAGAGCAAAATTGGTAAATTAGGCTCTACCACCTATATTTACCTTTTGTAATAGCATTATTACGGGAAGAAAAACTGTTCTTACCTGGCGTTGCCGGGCCAGAACAGCAGCGCGGATGAAAAAGACCAGGACCATACCCACCGGATGTTTACCAGGCCCGGCAAGATATTTTTTGCTTCTTATCTGGCTATTTTTGGATATCAGCCATGTGCAGGCACAAAAGCTGTCGCCCACGGTTACCGATGCCGTAGGTTACCGGTTCAGCCAGGGCGGCACCTACGTGGATATGTCGGTGGGGGAGTTGGCGGTCACCACCATTAGCGCTTCCGGCAATGTTATTACCCAGGGGTTTTTGCAACCCATTAAAATAGAGCAACCCTGTGCTACCCCAACCCTGGTTTACTACCCCAATCCTGTGGTGCGCACGATGACCCTGGCAGCCACCGATTGTGATGTGGTGGTAACTTATATTGAAGCGTATGATCTGTTTGGTAAGGAAGTGCTGGTGGCCCCGGCCACGAATAATGAAGTTGACCTCTCCCCGATTGGCGTAGGGGTTTATTTATTGCGTGCTTATGCCGAAGACGGGCAACTGCTTGGCACGGTGAAGATAATAAAGATTACAGTATGAACAGCAAGAGGACGATATGGCTGGTTGGCTTAATGATGGCGGTGTCGGCAGTAACGGTAGCCCAGGCGCCCCTGGGGATCAATTACCAGGGGGTGGCCCGCAGTGCCGATGGCAGCCCGTTGATTAACCAGGTGATCGGGTTACGCATAAGCATTACCAGCGGCCCTGACGGCAGTGCCGACTATAGTGAAGAACACCACCCGGAGACCAATGAATTCGGGCTTTTTGCCGTGGTCATCGGCCAGGGCCAGTCTTCCGGCAGCATTGGCGCTGTGGACTGGGCAGCCGGCAATAAGTGGTTGCAAATTGAGATTGACCCGCAGGACAACAACAACTATATGCTGGTAGGCACCCAGCAGATGATGAGTGTGCCGTACGCCTTATATGCCGGCAATGCCACCGCCTTAACCCCCGGTTACGGTATAGCTATTACGAACGGGCAGATCAATAACGTCTTACCTGACCAGGTTGTCAATCTAACGGGTACGGGCGCCACGACCATTACCGGCACTTACCCGAATTTTACCATTAACAGCACTGATAATGTAGATGATGCCGATGCCGACCCCACCAATGAAATAGAATTACCCCCCACGGCTACTGCCAACCAAGTGCTCAAATGGAACGGCACGGCCTGGGTGGCCGGCCCCGATGACACGGCTGA
>JALSJF010000002.1 GCA_026989505.1 Cyclobacteriaceae bacterium | reverse complement strand
AGCAATTTTTGTTGCCCTCTTCATTTTGTTCAACCGCAAATCACCTAGGCGTATAGCCTTTGCCGTATTGCTGGGCCTGGTTGTGTCGGGAATGTTTGAAGGGGTTGAGTTTGCCTTTGATAACTTTTTAAAACCACACCAGCAGAATCGTATCCTGGTGTTGCTTAACCCCAACATAGATCCCCTTGGGGTAGGCTGGAATGTTACCCAGTCTAAAATAGCTATTGGTTCCGGGGGCTTTACCGGCAAGGGCTACCTGAACGGCACCCAAACCACTTTCGATTTTGTACCCGAACAAAGCACAGACTTTATTTTTTGTACCGTAGGTGAAGAGCATGGCTGGCTGGGGAGTTTTGTTCTCATCTTGTTGTTTATGACCTTGTTTTTACGGATAATTTACCTGGCGGAGCGGCAGAAATGGGCTTTTGTACGTATATACGGCTATGCTGTGGCCAGTATTCTGTTTTTTCACTTTGCCGTAAATATTGGCATGACCATTGGTTTATTTCCGGTTATTGGCATTCCGTTACCCTTTTTCAGCTATGGCGGGTCATCCCTGCTGTCGTTTAGTATTTTGCTGTTCATCTTTTTGTCGTTGGATGCGAACAGGATGCAGCATTTGCACCACTAATGGTAACTTATCGGCAAATATTACGTTATATCGGGAGAAGGTGTGGTTGGTCGGTTTATGTTTTTATTTACCGGCCGGCCCTTATACCTTTGACCATAAGCCAACTAGTAGAAAGTAAATCCTTCGGGCGATAGATAATAATTGCTATCAGTCCGGAGGATTTTTCTATGCGGCCAGCAACTCCCCGGCACTTTTATTATCCTCTACGCTTCTAAAAGGTACTGTCCCATATTGTGTGTTTGGCGGTGGGGCCTTGCTTTTTGGAGAAACAGGCAGGCCAGGCCTATAGCAGGTTGGCTGTTGGGCCCGGTGTTGATAAAACTGCCGGGGGCAGTTTACATTTTAGCCCGGGGCGCGTGCCCCGGGCATGCAGGGTTAGACGTGGTTAAGCTCCGTAGGAGCGATAACTATAAGAAATCCAGTAAATATTCTTCTTTGAATTCTATGTTGTAGTGTTTCAATAGCATGACATACTCCTCTTTAAAACTTGTCTTCTTATGGTGTTCTTTTTGCTTATCAATGTACTGGATCAAGGCAGGAACATTTCTATAGCTGACCGAGAAAACACCGCCACCTGTTTGCCAGTTGAATGGATGGTTTAAAAAACGCCCTTCATTAATCCAGCGTGAGGAATTTGATTTTACCGCCTGGATGAATGTTGCTGGTGCGATAGCCGGTTTTAGACGTACCAAAAGGTGGCAATGGTCAGGCATAGCATTAATCCGAATTAATTTTTGGCCAAGGTTTTTAATAATGCCGGTAATATACTTTAACAAGTCTTCTTCAAACCGGGGCAGGATGAGGGCCTTTCTGTTCTTGGGCGAAAAGATATAGTGCAGATAAATCTGGGAATAGGTATTGGGCATTTTGGCAGGATTTGTTTGCAGAAAGATAGTAAAAACAATTTTATATGCCGTTCCTATGGAACTTCTATTGCGGGCCATCCATTCCGGGGGCTTACACCCGCGGCAAAAACATTTAATCCCTACGGGATTCACAGTGCCCTATTCATGTTGCGGGCAGTAGCCGAAGTATTCCCCAATTCCAGCTTAAGCAAAGTGTATGGCAACAAGCACAGTTTATCGCCTGTTTGGCGGTGGGGGCCTTGCTTTTTGGAGAAACAGGCAGGCCAGGCCTATAGCAGGTTGGCTGTTGGGCCCGGTGTTGATAAAACTGCCGGGGGCAGTTTACATTTTAGCCCGGGGCCCGTGCCCCGGGCATACAGGGTTAAATGTTGGCGAGTTCCGTAGGAACGATAACTTAGCTAAGCGGTATGGGTTGGCTAAGGCGGGAACCCGGGGCCGGAGGATTTTTCTATGAGGCCAGCAACTCCTCGGCACTTTTCAGGGCATTTACCGAGGGCCTGTCGCCACCAATCATTTTGGCAATTTCCGCTACCCGCTCTTCTTCACTAAGCTGGCGTACTTTGCTGACTGATTTACCGGCATCGGTAGTTTTATAGACAAAATAATGGGCCTGGCCACGGGCCGCAATTTGTGGCAGGTGGCTAATGGTAATCACCTGGTGGTTGGCGGCCATTTTTTGCATCATATTACCCATTTGCAAGGCAATCTCCCCGGAGATGCCGGCATCTATTTCATCAAAAACCATGGTGGGCAGGGCTGTTTTGTCGGCCATTACGTACTTGAAGCAAAACATCAGGCGCGAAAGTTCGCCCCCGGAAGCCACCTTGGTAAGCGGTGCCGGCAAAACACCCTTATTGGCCGAGAAATTAATGGTAAGGTCATCGGTGCCGGTAGTGGAGGGTGGTTTCTCCTGCCAGTCTAACTGCAGCCTGGCGTCCGGCATGCCCAGTTGTTGCAGCAACCCCATTATTTCCTCAGCAAAAGCCTGGCTGAACTTCTGCCGTTGGCGGCTTAACTGCCGGGCAAGTTGCTGCATTTCTTTTTCACAACGGGCCGCCTCTTCCCTGGCCTTTACAATCTGTTCATCTAAGTTATTGGCCAGGAAAGTTTCTTCGGTAAGCTTTTCCTGAATAGCCAGCAGGCTGCTGATATCCGCCACATGATGCTTGTTTTGCAGATGGTAAATCATGCTTAACCGCTCGCGTACTTCTTCAGCCCGCCCAAAGTCAACCTCTACCATTTGCTCCTGGGCCTCAATTTCACGTACCAGGTCGGTGAGTTCTATAAAGGTTTCGCCAAGGCGCTGGTCAAGGGTTTGCAATGCCTCGCTGTAGGAACTTATCTGGCTGGCCAGTCCTTTGGCCTCGCGTAGCATGGCCAGGCTATTTGGCTCATTTTGCTCCAGCAAGGCCAGTATGTTGTTCAGGTTACTTTTTATTTCTTCGGCATGCTCCAGCAATTGCTGCTCTTCTTCCAGTGCTTCCTGTTCATCTTCCTGCAGCCTGGCCTCTTCCAGTTCCCGTAGCAGGAACTCATTATAATCTGATTCCCGGGCTATTTTTTCGGCATTGTTAACTAAGGCTTGCAGATGGCGGTCGGCTTCTTTAAAAGCTTGAAACTGGCGTTGGTAGTTAATGAGCAACGCCTGGGTTTGGGCATAGGCATCAATTAGTTGCAATTGGTAATCAACCTTGCCCACCAATAATGTTTGGTGTTGCGAATGGATGTCCATTAACCTGCCGCCCAGTTCTTTCAATACCTCGAGCGTAACCGGGGTGTCGTTAACAAAGGCCCGTGATTTTCCGGCCGGGGTTATTTCCCTGCGGATAACCGTTTCGTCTTCGTAATCAAGGTCATAGGTTGCAAAAAGCTTGTGGAGGCTATAGTTTTTGATGCCGAATTCACCCTCGATAATACATTTCTTCCCCTGGTCATACAGCACCTTCGTGTCGGCCCGGTTGCCCAGCAGCAGGCCTACCGCCCCCAGCATAATCGATTTCCCGGCCCCGGTTTCCCCGGTAATTACATTCATGGCCGCATGCGGTTGCATGTTGAGCGATTTAATCAGGGCGTAGTTATTTATCGATAACCGTGAAAGCATATGCGATATTATTAAAAATACCGCAATGATAGGCGTAAAAGGCAGTAAAACTATACCGGCTATTTGATGATTTTGCTGTAAACATCGGTTTTGTTGGGATTAAGTTCTACCAGCAGGTTGTAGGCCTTTCTTTTTTCCTGCATGCTGGCCTGGTCAAAGATGTTGATCAACTCATCGGTTTTGGCATCAAAGAAAGCAATAACAAAAATAGACCCCGGATACCGCTCTTTGATAGGCTTAATAGCTTCGAGTACCTCCAGCACCTCTTTGCGGGTTTGTTCCGGGTTGCTTTCAAAAACATCCAGCCCCAGGCGATGATATTTGTACAGGCCCGTCCGCAGGCCTTCCATCCGTTGATTCATCAGGTCTTCTACCAGGGCAAAACGGTTACGGGTGCTTTCCAGGCCACTCCAGCCGGGGAACCCTGACTGGGCAGCATTGTTTACAATGTTCTGGGCTATCTGGTAGTAGGGGGTGCCGGCCTGGTTGCCAAAAGTATCATAGTCGAGGCCAAGGATAATGTAAGCATAAAAGGCCAGCATGGAGGTTAAGTTGGAAGTATAACTGTTTTCGTTGAATTGCAGGGGCATGGACTCGATGTACTCGAAGGTCCAGTCACGGTCGGCAAAGTTCAACACTATTGATTCATAGTTGGTGTTATACACCGGCCGTGAACTCCTGATTTGCACCGTGGCCTTAAAAGCCCCGATGGAGGGCATTTCCACCAGGGTGATGGCCATAGTGCATTTTATTCTTTCCTCCGGCCGGAATTCATCGGTGGTCCAATCGCGGCCATTCATAAAATTTTCGATGGCGTTTTCCATGTCCTGGAAAACATTGCGGTCGGAGGTCTGGATTTGCTCTGCGTCAACAATGACATCACAGTTGAGATCCTGGGCCAGCGAGATCACCGGCACCATCAACAGGTATGTGAGCAAGGGCTTGTTAAAGTAAGGCAGCAATTTCATCAATAATGTCTTTGGCTACTTCGGCTTTACTCTTCAACTTAAATTTCTTGATTTTATTATCCTTGCCAATGATGGTAATCTTATTGGTATCGTGCCCGAACCCGGCCCCTTCTTCGCTGAGCGAGTTCAGCACAATAAAATCGAGGTTTTTCCTGGCTAGTTTTTCTTTGGCATGGGCCAGTTCGTTTTCGGTTTCCAGGGCAAAACCCACCAGCAATTGTTTTTTCTTCTTGTTGCCCAGGGTCTTGGCAATATCAACGGTTTTTGCCAGGTCCAGGGAAAAACTGGCAGCCGACTTTTTTATTTTTTGCCGGGCCGGCCGGGCCGGGGTGTAATCGGCCACAGCAGCCGCCAGCACCACAATATCCTGGTGGGCAAAGTGCTTATCCGTGGCCGTTAACATTTCTGCGGCTGTGGTTACGTTTATAATTTCAATGCCTTGCAGCTTATCGGCCGGCAAACTATTGGGGCCGAGGACCATGGTCACCCGGGCCCCTTCGGCCTTAGCCTGGCGGGCAATTGCAAGGCCCATTTTGCCGCTTGCATAATTGCCGACAAAACGTACCGGGTCAATGGGTTCATAGGTGGGCCCGGCTGTAATCAGCATGTTTTTACCTTCTAATTTGCCTTTTTTGGCCAGGAAATCATCTACATAAGCAAAGATATGCCCGGGCTCGGCCATACGGCCGGCACCCACCAGGCCGCTGGCCAATTCGCCATATTCGGCCTCAATAAAGTGGTTGCCGAAAGCGGCCAGTTTTGCCATGGCATCCTTAATGGCCGGGTGGCGGTACATGTCGAGGTCCATGGCCGGGGCAAAGACCACAGGGCAGCGGGCCGAAAGGTACACGGCAGTTAAGAGGTTATCGGTAATGCCGCTGGCCATTTTGGCCATGGTATTGGCGGTAGCCGGGGCAATCAGCATAACATCGGCCCACAGGCCTGGTTCTACGTGGTTGTTCCACTGGCCGGTGGCATCTTTTTCAAAGGCCGATAGAACCGGCCGGCCGCTCAGGGTGGCCAGCGTAAGGGGGGTAATAAAGGTTTTGGCTGAGCCGGTCATAATAACCTGTACCCCGGCCCCGGCCTTTTTAAACAACCTGATTAACAAGGCCGCTTTATAGGCGGCAATGCTGCCACATACTCCCAATACTATTTTCTTGCCCTGGAGCATGTGTTGACGTTATCTTAAAGGCTGCTTTCTTCCTCTTCTTCCTCTTCCTTCTCGCGGACTAAAACCTCGTCATTCAAAAATTCTTCGGTAGCCAAAATGGTGGGTTTGGGCATTCTTTCGTAGAATTTGGAGATTTCAATTTGTTCCCTGTTTTCAAAGATTTCTTCCAGGTTGTCAACGGTAGAAGCAAACTCAGCCAGTTTGGCGTTAAGCTCTTCTTTTAAGCTGGCCGAAATCTGGCGCGACCGTTTGGCGATAATGGCTACGGATTTATAGACACTGCCGGATTTGTCGGCAATCTCTTCCATGTTGCGGGTTTGAATAGATGGATTTACACTCATGTCTTTATTATAAAAGTTTTTGAAATTTTTCTAATTGAGCCAGGGCATCATCGTAATATTTCTGCGCCTGGATTTTATATGCCGTGCCCGGGAAGTCGTCAAGGTATTCCACATAAATTTCCAATACCTTTTTATAACGTGCCCGCTGCTTGGAGGGGATGCTCTCCTTGGCCATCAGAAAAGTGGATTCCAATTTCAGGAATTGTAATTCTTCGTTAAACTTGGAATCAGGATAGTTGATGGCAAAATTATCAAACGCCACAATGGCGCTTTTAAGCATACCGATTTGATGGTACAATTTGGCGCTGTGGTAAGCTTTGGTTTCCAGTTTTACCTGTAGCTCATGGATAATCTGGTTGGCTTCCACGGTGAATTTACTTTCAGGGTTTCGGTTGATAAAAATCTGGAAAGCCTGAATAGCCTCTTTGGTACTGGTTTGGTCGAGGTTATAAATGGGTGAGCTTTGGTACAACGAGTAGGCATACATAAACTGGGCTTCGTTGGCAAACTCACTGCGTGAATACGTTTCGTAAAAATTCTTGAAATAATGGGCGCTCAGTAAAAACTGGCGGTCGTTATAATGCGCGTAAGCATAATAGAACTGCGATTTTTCACCTTCGATTTTACCCCGGGTAACCGGCAAAATCTCTTCAAATAAGGCAATGGCCCGGTAGTAATCGCCTTCTTCATAATAGCGCATAGCCCCCTCGTATTTTGCTTTCCAGTCATCACTTTTCTGCAGTTCCCGGAACTCAGAACAGGATGCCAAAAACAAAATAATAAGTGTTGAATATATAACCCTGCTAACCCCCATTTTTAACATAAGCGTGCAAATATAGTCAATTTCAAGGTTTAGTCAAACGGACAAACCTGTATTACTAACACAAATTTGCGGTAATTATTTCCTGACCACGAGTTTTTTGGTCGCTACGCCTTCGTTATCGATATAAAGGCTATAAAAATATACCCCCGGGTTAAAATCATCAACCGGTATCTTGAGCTGCTGTTCAAAGGGGTTGAGGTCATATTCCCCGGCTACCGACCCCAGCACATTATGGATGATTATTTTGGCCTCTTTGGAGTCGTCTTTTATCAGGTAATCGAAAATAGCCACTTCCGTTGCCGGGTTGGGATAAACATCGCTTAGTTCAACGTTTATTGAAGAATAGAGCAGGCCTTCCTTTGGCGGCTCCACTACTTCATACTGCAATTCGAAGCGCGTATAATCAGCGGGGTTGCGGGCATTGGTGAGTTGATAGGTTACGGAGCTGACACCTTGTACCAGGCCGGTTTCCAGTACGGCCACAATAGTTTTGTCAACCTCACCCGGGGCTAATTTATGAATCACATCGGCTACATTTATTCCCCTTTGGGCAATATTGCCATTACTGCAGTCGTTATTGATGCACAGATAAGATTTCTGACTGGAACCGATTTGTTCTTTGGCTATAGAAACCCGGTAATAAACCGGTTGCCCGGAAATGTTTTTGATTATCAGCGGGGTACGTATTTCCTGCCCGATAAGACCGCGCTGGGTGGCTTCGGTAGCAACGATTTTCAGGCTTTGCGCACCCGCGGCAAAACTGAGGAATAAGGATATGACAAAATAAGCCGGTTTTTTCATCTGTACAGGATATAACACTCCCCTTATACCAAATATACAATATTCACTAAATTAATGTAAGGCTTCGGCCAATTTTTACACTATTGTTGCTTTATTTTCTTTAAAAGGCGCTTATTTGCTCTGGGCTGGGGAGGTGTTTTTTTTAACGGTGCTACGGGCACAGGTTTTTTCAGCTCCGGGTCGATGGGGGTTCCTTTAATTTCCAAATCAATAGCCTCCATTACTATAGGCGGGCGGTCGAAGTCGTCTAATGCCGGTCTTAAATCACCATGCCAGGAGAAATCCTTTAGCCTTTTATCAGGGTCTTTCAACTCATGCGGAGGGATAAATTTGCCTTCCGGGTTAATCAGGAAGGAAGCCTCTTTTAACGTTTTTTCTTCAAATACCAGGGTGATATTACTGCAAATTATGCGGTTCATGCCGGTAAAAGCCCCGGTTTCCTGATCGTACATAAAGAAGATGCTTTCGCCATTGCCAAAAACATCCACTTTGCTCAGCTCATTATCTTTGAACGTAGCCACCATTTCCCGCCCCTTGATCTGGTTGTAATTTTTTGCTGAGTCCTGCGTAATAACAAAGGCCTTGTTTTTCAGGTACAGGGCATCAATGGTTTTGTTGCGGATGAGCATCTGGATTGAGTCGGCCGTTAGCTGGTTGTCATCGGTCCACAAAACGGGGTTGCCATAAAAATACATCACCGAGTCAGCTACGCTATAGGCCAGGGAGTCGGCTACCCCTTGCAGATCGGTTTTGTAAATGCGCACATTATTATAGGCCAGCAACCGCTTTTCTTCGTTTTTTTTGCTGTCAATGGAGATCAGGGTATCGGCTTTCAGGTAGAGGGTGTCCCCATCCGAGACCATCCGCATTAAGGGGTTGTCAAAAATTTTGGTAGTGGCTGTTTTTTTATTGTAAACAGACTGCTGCCCGGTGATGTAGATATCGTCTTTTTTGGCTACCATCAGCACATCTCCGGTGGCATAATATAGGCCGCGGATATCGTCCAGCTTCAGGTCGGCACTTTTCAAAAAATAATCCTCGGTTTCTACAATGCCGGAGATATAGGCCGAGCGCTTTTGTTTGGAGTTATACTGGCCGCCATCGTGATGAAAAACATTGCCGTCAACATCGGTCAATACGGTTGGGGCAACAAAGTACACCACTCCGGTTTTGGTGTTATACACCAGGGTATCCGAAACCATGGTGTAGTCCTTATTTTTGCCTACCACATTGGTTTTAAACGAGGCTGTGTTGGTAGTGGTGTTGTAATATCCTTTTTTGCTGGTCAGCACATTGGTGGTGTCCACAATTTTACCGTTGTTGAAATAAAAGGCAATGTTGGTGTTACGGTCGTAATCAAGGTAATCGGTAAATAATTCCATCCGCCCCAGTTGGGTTAGCACCACCCCGGAACGTAGTTTGGCAATCTTGGTATTGCCGTCATAAAACAACTTATCGGCCACGATAGTGATGGAATCCCCGTCAAGAATACGCACATGCCCATAGGCTTCCAGATAATTGCTTTTTTTGGCAATCACGGCCGAATCACAGAAAAAACGGGTGCCCCTGTGGGTGAATTGCACATTATCTTTAACACTGGTGTAGGAAATACCGTTTTTTTTGAAGCCGACTAATTGCCCTGCCCCCGGCTCCAGCCTGATTTTGCGCTGGGCTGTCACAGTGGTTACGGTGGTCATAATTATCCACAGGGCGATATGGTAGCTACGCAGCCGGATATGCATCTTCTGCAAAGATCATGCAAAACTACGATTCTAAAAACTGCCCGGCCATGGGTTGCGCTGAAAGCGGGCCGAAATTCATTTCCCCCTGCCCGGCCCAATACCGGCAAAAAGGCCTACTTTTGAACTGTGGAAGCAGATTTTACCGCGGTTTTAGCCAGGCTTTATGGCGATGATGCTGCCCGGCAGACGGTGCTGGCCGTTAGTGGTGGCGTGGATTCGGTGGTGATGGCGCAGTTATTTAAAACGGCCGGCCGGCCGTTTATTATTGCCCATTGTAATTTTCAGTTGCGGGGGGATGATTCGCTGGCGGATGAAAGGTTTGTGCAAGCGCTTGGCAAAGAACTTGGGGTGCCGGTATTGGTGAAGAGGTTCAGCACGGAGAACTATGCCGGCAACCAGGGTGTTTCCCTGCAAATGGCCGCCCGTGACTTACGCTATGCCTGGTTTAAGGAACTGGCGGCCACCTATGAGGCATGGGTAGCCATAGCCCACCATGCCAACGATGTGGTGGAAACGATGTTGTTTAACCTGGCGAAAGGTACGGGACTGGCCGGGTTGCATGGCCTGGCGGAAAAAGACGGGGTTTTTATCAGGCCTTTGTTATGGGCCGGCAAAGCTACCCTTCTGGCTTATGCCGAAGAAAAAGGCCTCACCTGGCGTGAGGATGTCTCCAACACTGCAGAAAAGTATATGCGTAACCTGGTGCGCAGGCAAATAGTGCCAGAAATGGAGCGTATAAACCCTGCTTTTGTGGCGGCCGGCCTGCGTACGGCCAGGAGGATAGCCGCGGCAGAGGCGTTTGTGGCCCATGCCATTGGCCAACTCGGCCTGGTTGAGGAACGGCCACCCCATATTTATCTTGCCGGTGCCAAACTGGCCGACCTGCCGGGCAGGGAGGCCGTGCTCTATCATCTGCTTAGCCCGTATGGCTATAATTATGCGCAAGTTTCGGCAATACTCGCCTCGCTGGGGCGGTCGGGGGCTGTTTTTGTGGCCGGCAACTGGCAATTGAATATCGACCGCGATTACCTTATCCTGAGCCGCAGGCAAGTAGAGCGGCCTTCTGCCACGATCGCCAAAGGGGATAAGCTAGTGGAAGCAGGCAACAAAGAACTACGGATTGAGGTACATGAGGCTGCCGGTTACACTATGCCCACCGAGGCCTGGGTGGCCGGCCTTGACCTGGCAAAGTTATCTTTCCCCCTGCACCTGCGGCCCTGGCAACAAGGCGATTATTTTGTGCCCCTGGGGATGACAGGAAAAAAGAAACTCAGCGATTTTTTGATTGATGAGAAAGTGCCGGTGAACCTGAAGCAGGAGGTGCTGGTCTTGCTTGCCGGGAAGGATATTGTCTGGGTAGTGGGGTACCGCATTGACGACCGCTATAAAATCACCGGAGACACCCAAAAAGTTTGGCAGGTTTCGGTTGTAAACCGGCCCGGCCGGGGATAGCGAAATACTGACCTATATCACTGCTTAACAACGTGCAATTTAGTAGCTTTGCACCTGTTCAAAAGTATTCATTTTAATCAAAGAAAATAATGAAAGTTACAGTAGTAGGCGCAGGCAATGTTGGAGCAACATGTGCCGATGTATTGGCATACAGGGAAATAGCCAATGAGGTGGTTTTAGTTGACATCAAAGAAGGCATGGCCGAAGGCAAGGCTTTGGATATCTGGCAAAAATCCCCGATCAACCTTTATGATACCCGTACTACCGGCTCTACCAACGATTACAGTAAGACCGCTGGTTCGGATGTGGTGGTAATCACCTCCGGGCTACCGAGGAAGCCGGGCATGTCGCGGGACGATTTGATAGAAACCAATGCCGGTATTGTTAAATCGGTAACCGAAAATGTAGTGCAGCATTCTCCTGAGGCGATTATCATCATTGTCTCCAACCCACTGGATGTGATGACCTATCAGGCGCACCTTACTTCTAACCTGCCGCGCACCAAAGTGTTTGGTATGGCGGGTATTCTCGATACCGCCCGCTACCGGGCATTCCTGGCTGAGGCCTTGAATGTTTCGCCCAAGGATATCCAGGCGCTGCTAATGGGGGGGCATGGCGATACTATGGTGCCGTTACCGCGTTATACTACCGTGGCCGGTATCCCGGTTACCCAGTTAATTGACCAGGAATCCCTGGAGGCCATTATCCAACGCACCAAAATGGGCGGGGGGGAACTGGTTAAACTCATGGGCACTTCGGCCTGGTATGCCCCCGGAGCTGCGGCCGCCCAAATGGTGGAAGCCATTGTGAAAGACCAGAAGCGGGTGTTTCCCGTATGTGTGAAGTTAGAGGGTGAGTACGGTATTGATGATTGTTATCTGGGCGTTCCGGTGGTGCTGGGCAAAAACGGCATCGAGAAGTTTATCGAGATCGACCTGAACGAAGAAGAGAAAGCTTCGTTGGAAACTTCGCGCCAGCATGTGCGTGAGGTGATGGAAGTCCTCGAACGGCTTGGATAATATTTTTTCGCCTATTTTTCACAGGCCCTGCGGGGCCTTTTTTTATGTTTTGTGCACGACATGAACGCTCTAAAATCCCCCTTGATAATCAGTGTGTTACGTTCTAAAACTTGAATTTTGGGTGACCCGCCATGTGTTTAACCCGAAAAATTCATATGAATTTTTCGCCCGCAGGGCTGATGTAATTAACTGATAAACAATCGTTTGGCTGTTAATTTACATCATTATTCACGATTTTCGTGAATAAACCAGGTTAGTTGGCAGCCACTAGGTCATAAAAACACCACCCAAACAAGCTTCAATAGTCCTTCCCTTAGTACACACAATAATTTCAAATACCAAAAGGACCCAGTTAGGTACCCACCACATGATTGGCAAGGAATATATGCAGAACTACCTCAATGAAATTGCCTGGAAAATGAACTGAATATACTTTGGCGAGAATGTTTGACCGGTTACGGCTGTTTCAGATGTGTGGTGTCAGAGGCTACAGGACAATAATAGATTACGGATAGTTATAAAAAAATAGCCTACTCCCGTTTTATTGGAGTAGTGATCTGTTTCTTTATCGAAGAGTTTTGAGTAGTCATGAACGTTTCTTCAAAGACAGAGCATTCGCGTGCCGTAGTAGTGCAACAAACTAACCTTGAATTTTATCCAAGAATAATTGATTTTTTCAATCCTATATACAAAATATCTCAAAAAGAATGTGAGGTACTGAACTCGGCTTCAACTGCATATTTTCAGGCTTTAATTATTATAGATGGGATATTCGACCAGTCGATAGCAACCTATAGGCTAAAGGAGGCACTTAACCATATTGAAGTTGCTATTAAGTTGTTGTCTTTATTATTTGATGCGCATCACCCTTTTTGGATTGACTTTGAGCGAAACAAAGAAAAATATTTTACTACGCTTAGAACCGAGAAAAACTACTCGACAGAAAAAAAACAACTAACAGAGGAAGATTTTAACAGAATTGCAACTGGGAAATCTTCAGTCTGCTACTCTATTGTAAATGCTCTTTCGCATCTATCAGACCAACATGTGGCTATAGGTAATGAAGACGTAATATTTCTCCTGAAGGAAATCCATATAGCTTTTCAATGTAAAGATGATGTTGATGACTTCTTAGACGATATTGAAGTTGGACAATATACCTATGCACATGCTTTGACATTTGAATCACTAAGGAAGGAAGCAGGAGTTCAAAATAACCCATCAAATGAATTTTTGTATCGGTATTTCTATGTTTCAGGCCAAGCGCAGAGGCTGATTTCCAAAGCAATTACACACTTCGAACAAGCCATTCATATTGCTATAAATTACCGCCTCCAAGAACTATGTACTTTTATTCACTACGAAATTGAAATTGCACGTTCACAGATTGATGAAATACAACTACTTATAGATAAGACAAAAGCAAAGGCTAATTTGGCAACGCAGACAATTTTGAGGTCATCTAATGTAACAAATGGCATGCTTGAAAATACAATACACCGAAGTGTAAATTTTATTCTAAATAGTTTCGAAGACCAGTATTCATTATCAGATTTTATGACGAGTGCCGGATTAGGGAAAAATTGGATTTCGAGCTATGCTGCATTTCTTCTGGCAGACTACCCTTTAGCAGCGGATATAATCGAACGTCTTAAAAAATCCGATGCCTTAGCTTATAGAAGTGATAACCAAAACTCTTACAATGTATCTATTGTTCAAGATGCAGACTCAATGTCTTTTGGTTTAGCAGCACGAAAATTGTTGTTTGATAACGTCAAGGAGTACGATTTGAATGAATGGAAAAAGTTCCAGGACCCTGCAGGGGGCTGGCAAACATATTTTGATGAGCAGGCACTGAGGCAGCAAATCCAACTAGATGATAGTATTAGTTTAAAAGGCTGGGCTACTTCTCATAATTGTGTTTCAGCAAGTGCCTGCTATATTTTGTCATTGTTTCCCAACGAAAAAGAAACTTACTTCAAAACAGCAGAATTTTTAGCAAAACAGCTTAATGAAAATGGAAGCCTAGGTTCTTATTGGTGGTTGAGCCCAGTTTACGCAACAGCTTGGTTTATTATTGCTTTTAGCCAAGATGACCTTTTGAAAGAGAAATGCCAACGTTCTGTTGACTGGTTGGCAGGTATGCAAACAGTAAATGGTAGTTGGAAATCCGATCGAATCTTAGTGATTCCGCAGACAGATGTCATGAGCCAGAGCATGGTAAAAAGTTGGCGGAATAGCTCTTTCGGGGTTAATATTTGTGTTGACGATCATAAACGCGTGTTTACTACGCTAACAGTATTAAGTGTGATACTAAAAAAAATTGCCAACTTATGACCTACATCAAAAAAATATGGATTACACCATTTGGCATGAATAAATGGGTTGCCAATACACCCAATGGCAATTATTTGCTTGTTAATCATTACACGAAAAAACTCTTGGACATTTTGAGAAATGCTAAAAATCAACAAGAAGTTTTAGATCAATTTAATCAGGAGTTTGAGCAGAAATTGGATAGGCAAGAATTTGAAGAATTTCTACAACAGAAGTTTGGGAATGCCAACGTTTTATTATCGGAAGATGCCAAAATGTTTAGCAAAAAGAGTTACCTCAACCTGAAAGTGCCTTTGCTTAGCACTAATTTTTCCGGGTTACTTGCAACTCCTTTCATACCACTTTTCCATCCAACCATATTTTGGTTTGTAATCAGTATTTGTTTTGTTTTCACCCTTACTGTTGGATGGGGCTGTTTTTCTCTTGATAATACCAAGATTAGTTTGGATAATTTTATTTTGTATATCTCTATCGTGTACCCAGCCATGATACTTCACGAGTTGGGTCATGTTGCTGCCTGTCGAAAATTTGGGGTTAGTCATGGCGAAATAGGGTTTGGCTTTTATTCAATTTTTCCTGTTCTCTACGCAGATGTTACCAGCATATGGAGTATGGATAAACACAAACGTACCATTGCTAATTTAGGAGGCATTTATCTTGAAATTGTCTATGCTTTTATCTGGTGTATCATTTACTTATTGACAAATGAAATGGTTTATTTAATTGTTTCTGTTTCTATTCTGGTTAAAACAATAACGGAGCTAAATCCTTTTATACGCTTTGATGGGTACTGGGTTCTTTCCGACTTGACCAATACTCCTAATTTGCTACCAAAAGCGAACAGAGCTATCAGAACCTTGTGGTCTGATCTCAAAAACAGGTCTCAAACCAATGTTGGGAAATGGAGTAGGAGTCGATTTTTTCTTATCTTCTATGGAATATCAAATGGAACCATATTATACCTGTATGTAATATGGATGATAATTGAATATTGGCAATCTTTACTAGGTTTTCCTTTACTAATCTTGAATTTGGTCAAAGAACTATTACGGAATAATATTGACCCATTCATTAACTTCATCAGCTTTGAGAACCTGATAGTATTAGGCTTCTACCTGCTTTTTGGGCGATGGATCGGCAAAGGTTTGGTAAGAGTACTTAAAAGAAACATACCAGCATCCGAGCTTGGGTTAAATAGGGTGGACCAAGCGGATATAATAACTCACCCTTGACAAATTAACGTTTAACACAAATGAAAACTACAATTAAAAATCGAATGCCTGACAAGGTAAAACTGGCACAATTGTTTGAAGTTGAAGAACTGGAAGAAAGGGTTGAATTTGGTAAATGGACCCCAATCGTAAAGGGAGGAGGGACTTGTACTGGAGATTTTTCAGACTGTAAGGTCAAAGCTGAAGTTGGGGTTAAAATTAAATTCTAAACTTAAGTTACGGGCACCTTGTGTGCCCGAGCTTTGTCTTATTTTGCAAACTTGTTAATATGAACCCTATCTCATCATTTGTTTTAGTTATTTTCTTAATTTATCCAGGCAATTGTTTAGGACAGGTTGACTCAACTTCAACTGAGCCCAACGGCTTCAATTATTATCTTAACCAATATGAAAGGTCTAAGATTAATAAAGATTTTAGGGTATTTAAAGGGATTGACCCTTTAAGGAGGTGGTATAAGCTGAGTAGCCTTTCTAAAAAAAGTCCGGTTAATAATAACCAGACAAATCTTAATCTTAATTTTTATTTCGATGTATTTCCACTTGAGGATTACTACATTAATGGGAGGCATTTTATGACGATAGAAGGTGCTTATATACCGCCATACTACATTAGAGATAAGTATTTAATTATGCAGAAGGAAAAAAAGCAGAAGGGGAAAAAATGAAGATATATCTTTTAGTGCAATTTTTTGTTTTACTGTCCTTTTTTGGAAAGGCACAGGTTATTTCAGGAAGAGTACTGGAGAGTCGTAAGAATCAGCCCGTTGGCTCTGTTCACATTTTTGCCCCCAAAACCGGTGAAGGGACAATCAGCAATGAAAATGGTGAATTTGAACTATCCGGTAATTTTTCAGAGGACGATACACTGCTCATGACTCACATTGCCTATACTTCACTGAATGTTCCTATATCATCAATTACTGCCGGCAAGGATATTGTATTATACATGGACCCTCAGGTGATCGTGCTTGATGAGGTTATAGTAACGGATATAATGCCTTTAGTTAGAAAAGTGATGGACTGGCTTAAAGAAAGCCCCATTAAGTATGGCAAAGCATTCTATCGCCAGAAAACTTTCAGGGATACTGTAGCTACCGAATGGATTGAGGCTTTTTATGACGTAGCTTATACTTCTAATGGCATTAAAAAAATGAGAATTAACCAAGCTCGATTTGCCCGGAAAAAATATGACACCGCTTATGTATTTATGTCATATAAAAACTTTTCTTACCTTACCGTAGGAAATATAATTTACTCACCAGGCCTTAAAACGAATGAGGCGCGGCTTGGCAGGCCTTTTGCTGAAGATTTTTTTTCTGGCTATGATTTTACTCTTGATAGAACCTATTCAAATGGCACGGATACGTATCATGTGGTAAAATATGAGCCCAATCATAGCCTTTTGAACCCCGTCAATACATATGGCTCCTTTGTGTATAATATTACCAAAAACCGATTAATTCAATACATGGCAATAGTGGAACATGCTTTAGGGGCAGACCAAATTGAGGGGTATGAAGGTAACAAAGACCTTGAACTGAGAAACCCTAAGCATATGTATAGGTTCAATTTTTCTGAAAGAACTGGTGATATCGAATATATTACAGTAGAATTTACCTATGATTTTATTCAAAACGGAGAAGTTTTTCCATCCAAAGTTACCTCCATGTTTATTATTTATCAGCGATTAAATGATGAGCCGGTCAAACTCCGGGATCCTGGCCTGGAATTAGAAGGTGTATCTAATTTTGAAAATGCCAGATATAAGCCAAAATTATGGCGGGGCAATCCTATCATCAGACGAACATTGGAAGAAGACTTAATTATTGCTTCATTTGAAAAAGAAAATGCTTTTGGGACATATTTCAAAAAGCGGAAATGAGCACAACAAAAAATAAAAATGAATGCGACTGTTTTCTCCGTGGATAGTGCGATGCATATCCGGCACTGGGTAACCTGAAGAGTATTGTTGATCAAGCCAGTAACTAGTCGCTACTTTAAAAACAGGCTAAAACATCAAGTCGGTCAGTAGTGAGGTACAGCTATTATTTCTATGCCTGCCAGGATACTTGGTTGTGAAAAAAAACGGTAATAAGTTTACTAAGTCATTTGTTATTATTAATATTGATTCTAATCTGACCGTTGTTGAAAACAATTCACCTGTTTGTTTGATTTGACTTTTGTGATATATCGTGCCTAATATGTTCTTATGCCAAGAAAGTTCTTTTATCGTTTTTCCAGGATAGATAGGCTCATTAGTATGAAAGCCACTGGCAAACCTTCCGAACTAGCCGCCAAACTCGAAATCTCTGAAAGCACCCTTTACGAATTTCTTGGACTTATGAAGGAATTGGGTGCACCAATCAAATGGGATGGAAACAGAAATAGTTATGTTTATGAACCGGAGGGCAGGATGAGAATTAAGTTCCAAAAAAATAAATAACTATCCGTAAACAGTAATAATTGGTGTATTTGATAGCAGGGCCAACCAAATACTCTGATATATGCGTGTTTTTGTTACAGTTGCTAATGGCCTGCTAGTAATACAACAGTAAAATAACAGCTTATTTGTACATTTGCCACCAATGGCCACGGTTTCATGGACTACCTCGATTTATTAATTGCCCCGGTTATTGCCCTGCTGATTGTGGGTGTTGCCTACCTGGTGCGGCCCTGGGTTACCTATGAAGAAAACAAGCAGTATTATTTGCCGGCCCTGATCTTCAAGATGGCCGGGGCTGTAGCCCTGGGGGCACTCTACCAGTTTTATTATGGCGGGGGCGATACCTTTGGTTATTTCACCCACGGGGCAAAACATATTTATGAGGCTTTTTATGATGACCCCGCCATCGCTTTCCGGCTGATCTTCAACGATACTAATTATGATGGAGGCGTGTACGCGTATGCTTCGCGTATCTGGATGTACAGTGACCCTCCGGCTTATATGGTGGTTCGTATTGCCGGGGTGTTTGCCATCCTTACCGGGGGTACCTATGCCGGTACGGCCTTTTTATTTGCCCTGTTCTCTTTTTCCGGTCTTTGGGCCATGTACATGGCTTTTTGCAGGTTGTTTCCGGCCCATGTTTTTGGCCTGGCCCTCGCTATATTGTTTATCCCTTCCACTATCTTCTGGGGCTCGGGCATCCTTAAAGATTCGGTTACTTTTGGCTTGCTGGGGTGGAGTACCGCTGCGGTAATCCATTTGCTGTACTGGCAGCGCAGGCCCTGGTTGTGGCTGCTGGTGTTATTGGGTTCCTTGTTTTTTGCCTTTAGCATCAAGGAATACATTGTTTTGAGTTTTATTCCTGCGGCCATGATCTGGGGCTACTTTGTGATGATAAAGAAAGTGCCGAATAAAATGGCCCGTATTCTTATTGCCCCGTTTACCATGGTGTTTATTATGGCCTTGTCGGCCTTTATTGTTTACAAAGTAGGGGAGAGTTCCCCACGTTATTCTATCGCCAACCTGGCCGAAACAGCCCGCATTACGGCTTATGATATTGGCCGCTGGACAGGGCGCAATGCCGGTAGCCGCTATGACCTGGGCGATTTTGATGGCTCCCTGCCCAGTATGATCCGCCTGGCCCCGGCTGCTATCAATGTTTCGTTGTTCAGGCCTTACTTGTGGGAAGTGCGCAACCCGTTGATGCTGGTAGCTTCGCTGGAGGGCCTTACCTTGTTGATTATTACCATTATTATCCTTTTCCGGATGATCAGGTTCAGGATAAACATCCTGCAGAGCCCGGCCGCCTGGTTTGCCCTGGTGTTTTCGTTCACGTTTGCTTTTGCCGTAGGTATTTCTACCTATAATTTCGGCACGCTATTCAGGTACAAGGTGCCGTTAATGCCATTTTATGCCATTCTACTGGTGCTTGCCTGGAGCAATGCCAAACAATTTATTTTTAATTTACGTCATTCTTCACGAAAATCGTGAATAATCCGGGGTAAGCCCCAGGTTTAACCGGCATAATGTATTTTAGTGGCAGCATAAATAATATGGCATGAGCTTTTTGCACCCTTCTTTTTTGTATGGCCTGGCGGCAATAGCTATTCCGATTATTATCCACCTTTTTGATTTCCGCAGAACGAAAAAGGTGTATTATTCCAACACCCGGCTCCTGCACCAGGTTAAGGAGGCCACCCGTTCTTTCTACAACCTCAAACACCTGCTCATTTTACTGGCCCGTATATTTTTCATCATATTTTTGGTCCTGGCCTTTGCCCAGCCTACCCTTATCCCCCCCAATACCTCTGGCTTAAAAGCCGGCAGGGTAGGTGTTTTTATTGATAATTCCTACAGTATGTCTAACAGGGTGGCACAGGATGAATCAGGGTTGGCACTGGCCAAAGCCGTAGCCGGCAGGATGATCGACCTGTACCCCGGAGGTACCGAATTTATTATCCAGACAGCCTATGATATAAAGTCGGCCTATTTATACGTAGGCAAGCAGGAGGCTAAAAATTATCTCGAAGAAATAAAATTTACCGCCCAAACCCGGCCGCTGACAGAAATACTGGCCAGGTTTAAGCAAACACACGAAGGTATGCCTCCCGGGGAAATTTTATTGATTTCCGATTTTCAGCAAGCCACCCTGAAGCCCGGGGAGCTAGCTGTTGACTCCACTGTGCATCTGCTATTGCTACCGGTAACCTTTGCTACCTATACCAACCTGGTAGTGGATACGGCTTTTATCAGCAACCCGTTTGAATTGAATAAAAGCAAAACCAACCTGATCGTGCGGCTGAAAAATTATGCCGATGAAGCTATTGATAATATCCCGGTAAAAGTGTTTATGGCCGACCGGCAGCTATCGGTTACCTCGGCTTCAGTGCCGGCCCGCCAGCCGGTTGACCTAACGTTTACTATTGGCCATGATGCCCGTAGCCGGCAGCCCGGCCGGATAGTTATTGAAGACTATCCGGTTGCTTTCGACAATACCTTGTTCTTTACCCTTGAATCGGCTACCAGGGTGAAGGTGGCCCAGGTATTGGGGGATGACCCCAGCCCTTATGTCACGGCTGTGTACGGTAACGAAACGTTATTTGAGCTACACAGTATGCCGGCAGGCACTATCGACTACCGGCTGCTTGACGAGGCTGATCTGATTGTTTTAAACCAGGTGGCCCGGCTTGACCAGGGCCTGGCCCTGCGGTTGGCTACCTACCACCAGCAGGGCGCCAGCATTTTGATTGTGCCGGCTGCCAACCCGTCCTTAACGGCTTACCGGGTACTCATTGGCAGGCTACAGGAGGCCAATTTAACCGCTGACAAAGTGCCTTTGCAGCCCCCTGACTTTACCCGCCCGTTTTTTGCCAATATCCTGGCAGACAAGCAAGACGATGTTACTATGCCTGCCGCCAAAGCTGTTTGGGGTTGGGGCAGCGACCGCAACGCCCTGCTGAAATTTATTGATGGCCGCCCCTATTTGTCGGAAGTGTCGGCCGGGTTGTTTGTTGTGGCATCCCCGCTGGCAGATGATTACGCGGGCTTTCCGGTCAATGCTTTGTTTGTGCCGGTAATGTACCGTATTGCTGCTAACAGCCGGCAAAATTTTTCGCCCCTGTTCCACCGGCTAAGTGAGCAGGAAATCACCTTGCCGGTGGCCGGATTGCAGGCAAAAGCCATCATAAAGTTAGTGAAAGACGGCCGGGAGTTCATTCCCGACCAGAAAATCAAGGGGGGCAAGGTAGTGATGATGCTGCCGGGGGAAAGTATGGAGGCCGGCCATTACCGGGTAGAGACCGGCAATATAACCGGCCCGCAGCCTACCATTGCCCTGAACCTGGAAACCGGGGAATCGGATATTAAACCCCTGCCGGAAACAGGGTTACGAAAGGCCTTCAAGGGTTTTGATTATACCCTGATTGCCGGGGCCGGCCAGGATGAAATCATCGGAAAAATTACCCATGAATTTCAGGGTATTGCCCTTTGGCGCTACTTTCTTGCCCTGGCTTTACTATTTTTGCTGATAGAAGCACTTTTGATACGACTACTGTAGCATGACGATACTCCTGTCCGAGGTAAAAATTCTTGACCCGCAATCTCCGCATCACCGGAAAAAGGTTAATGTTCTGATAGAAGACGGGGAAATTGCCGCCATTGGCAGCACAAGGTACCGGGCAGGGCAGGTGGTTGACGGTAAGGGGGCCATCCTCACTCCGGGCTGGTTTGATTTGCAGGCCAATTTTTGTGATCCGGGAGAAGAACATAAAGAAGACCTTACTACCGGCCGCGCGGTAGCTATGGCCGGTGGCTTTACCGAAATAGCGGTGTTGCCCAATACCCGGCCGGTAATCCAGGCCAAAAATGACATTGAGTATATAAAACGAGGCAACCGTAATTCGTTGGTACAACTATGGCCTGTGGCAGCCATCTCTAAGGATACCGCGGGGGAAAATTTCACAGAAATCCTTGATTTGCAGGCAGCCGGGGCGGTAGCCTTTTCCGATGGCCTGGTACCGCTGTGGAATACCGACTTACTGCGCAAAAGCCTGCAATATGTACAAAAATTCAACGGCCTGGTAATCGACCGGCCGCAGGAGCAGTGGCTGAGCCGTTTCGGGGTAATGAACGAAGGGGTTAACAGCGCCCTGCTGGGCATGAAAGGTGTTCCGGCCCTGGCCGAGGACATTGCCGTGGCCCGTGATTTACAGCTACTGGAATACACCGGGGGCAAGCTGCACCTCGCCAATATTTCTACGGCTAAATCGGTGGCGCTAATCAGAAGGGCCAAAAAGAAAGGCCTGCAGGTAACCTGTGATGTGGCCATCCACCAACTGCTTTATACCGATGACAATATCCTTGAGTTTGACAGCAACTTTAAAGTGAGCCCGCCCCTGCGTACCGCCAAAGACATAAAGGCCCTGGTGAAAGGGCTCCTTGATGGTACCATAGATGCCCTGGTTTCGGCCCACCAGCCGCAGGATGAAGAAAGTAAAAACCTGGAATTTGACCAGGCTGCCTGTGGTATGAACAATATGCAGGTGGCGCTGCCCATGGTGCTGATGTTACAGGACAGGGTGCCCTTAGAACTGCTGCTGACCAGGCTAACCACTGGCCCACGGGCAGTTTTGGGCTTGCCCGGACCGGTGATTGACAAAGGGGCTGTGGCTAACCTTACCCTCTTCCGGCCGGCCGAAAAATGGCAGTATGATGCCCGCACCAACCTCTCTAAATCGGCTAACTCACCTTTGTTTGGCCAGGAAGTTACCGGCAAAGTGCTGGCGGTAGCCAATAACGGACAATTTCAGCAATTTTGATACTCAAAACAAAAAACCCGCTTTTTCTGGTGCCCTTTAAATATGGGTTTATCGGGGCAGCCATGAATATCCTGGCCCTGGTGGTGTTATACTATCTGGGGCGCCATCCCTTGTTGCTTAACCCAATTCTCGATGCCCGTATTCCGCTGTATATCATTTTTGTTTTTGTTAGTTTCAAAGAATTTAAAGAACAATACAGTGGCGGTATCCTGCATTTCTGGCAGGGTATGACCATGGGCATGATTGCCTATAGCATTATGGCCTTGGGTGCCTCCTTGTTTATCTTTACCTTCAGCGCCATTGAGACTACCCATTTTCTGGCCGAATATATCCGTATAGCTACCGGCCAGTTGCAAGCCAACAAGGCCTTGTTTATCGAAACCATAAGTGAAAAGACATTTAACGAAACCCTGGCGCAATTGCCGGAAACGCGACCGGTGCATCTTGCTGTTGATTATCTTTTGAAAAGTATGCCAATTGGTCTATTTTTAACCATAATATTGGCTGTACTGTTCAGGCAGCAACGTGTAAACTAACCAAAACAACTATGGAAGAAATGCAAAATGAAGAACTCGAACCAATATCGATTAAGCAAGTAGCACTTAAGTGGGGCTTTATTGCCGGGATAATATCAATAGCCTTTTTTATGGTCATTGTTATGGCTGATTTGGTGGGTAACTCAGCCGTTGGATGGCTTGGATATCTTCCCTTTATCATCATTTTATTTTTGGCGAACAATGAATTTAAAAAAGAAGGTGATGGATTTATGAGCTACAATCAAGGGTTGGCCCTTGGCACCCTTATTGCACTTGTTTCATCTATCGTTTCGGGCATTTTTAGCTACATATATACAAAGTTTATTGTTCCGGATTTTTATGAGCAAATGATGGACAAAATGATTGGTATATGGGAATCTCAGGGAATGACGGAGGAGCAGATTGATGCTGCTTTAGGGATAATGTCTAAATTTCAAAACCCTGAGTTAGGCTTTGTATTCAGTGTTTTAGGGGCTGTATTTCTTGGTTTTATAATCAGTCTTATCGTTGCGGCTATAACCAAAAAGGTTGACCCCGATTTAAGTATTTGAAAGATTAATGACAGATATCTCGGTTGTTGTCCCTCTGTATAATGAGGAAGAATCATTAAATGAGCTGGTAAGCTGGATTGGCCGGGTAAGCGAAATGGCCGGCCTGGACTATGAGGTTATCCTGATAGATGACGGCAGCAACGATAGTTCCTGGCAAATAATCACCCAACTTGCCGGTGCCAACCACCGGGTTAAAGGTATCCGCTTTAACCGCAACTACGGCAAATCGGCAGCGCTGGATACCGGCTTTAAGGCCGCCCGGGGCGAGGTGGTAATTACCATGGATGCCGACTTGCAGGACAACCCCGATGAAATCCCGGCCCTCTACCGGAAAGTTAAAGAAGAAGGGTACGACATTGTTTCGGGATGGAAGAAAAAGCGCCACGACCCCCTGTCCAAAACCATCCCTTCGCGGTTTTTTAATATGGTTACCCGCAGGATGTCGGGCATCAAACTACACGATTTTAATTGTGGCCTCAAAGCCTACCGGCAACCGGTGGTGAAAAACATCAACCTCTATGGCGAAATGCACCGCTATATTCCGGTAATTGCCAAATGGCAGGGGTTTGCCAAAATAACCGAACAGGTGGTGACCCACCAAAAGCGGAAGTACGGCAAAACCAAGTTTGGCTTTGAGCGCTTTATTTTTGGCTTCCTCGATTTGCTGACCATCACCTTTGTGTCGAGGTTCCGCAAGCGGCCGATGCATTTTTTCGGCACTTTCGGGGTGTTGTCGTTTTTGTTTGGCTTTGTCTCGGCCTTGTGGATTATCTGGCAGAAGATAGATGCTGTTTATTTTGCCAAAATACCGGTAAAGCGTGAGGTGGTGGAACAACCGCTGTTTTTTCTTGCCCTGGTGGCCATTGTTATCGGGGTGCAGCTTTTTTTGGCCGGCTTTATTGCCGAGTTGCTGGCCCGGCAGTCGGCAGGCAAGAAAGAGTATCTGGTAATTGAGACCATCGGGGTTGAATAATGCGTTTTTATTCGCTTATTGTACCGGTATATAACCGCCCGGATGAAATAGCCGAATTATTGGCCAGCCTGGCCGGCCAGACACTGAAAAATTTTGAGGTAATTATTGTCGAGGACGGTTCCTCCATAACCTGTAAAAAGGAGGTAGAGCGGTTTGCCGGCAAGCTGGATATCCGGTATTGTGTTAAAGAAAACAGTGGCCAGGGGTTCAGCCGCAACTATGGCTTTGCCCGTGCCAAAGGTGACTATTTTATTGTGTTCGATTCGGATTGCCTCATCCCGGCCAATTACCTGCAAATTGTGGAAGACCACCTGAATAAGGACTATCTGGATGCCTATGGCGGCCCCGACCGGGCTGATGCCTCCTTTACCCCGGTGCAGAAAGCTATCAACTATGCCATGACTTCAGTGTTTACCACAGGGGGCATCCGGGGCCGCAAACAACATGCCGGCCCTTATCACCCGCGTAGCTTTAATATGGGCATTTCACGGCAGGTGTATGAGAAAACCGGGGGCTATTGCATTACCCGTATGGGCGAGGATATCGAATTCAGTATCCGGATTATCAACAGTGGTTTTAAGGTGGGGCTGATAGAGGAAGCCTTTGTTTATCATAAACGCAGGACAAGTTTAGGGCAATTCTATAAGCAATTACATTTTTTTGGCCGGGCACGGATCAATGTCGGGCGGTTTTTCCCGGGTGAGGTTAAGCCGGTGCACTTTTTCCCGCTGTTCTTTCTGTTGGGTTGGTTGGCACTAATGGGTACGTGGTTTGTTTGCCGGCCTTTATTTTACCTCGGGCTGGCCCTGTATGCCGGGTACTATTTCCTGATTTTTATTGACAGTGTCTGGAAGAACCGTAGCCTGGTCGTAGGGATTTTGTCTGTGGCGGCAGCAACTATTCAGTTAAGTGCTTATGCTATGGGGATGGTCAGCGAATATTTACGGGGAAAGAAGGGCAGTGCTTAATACCCATACTTTTCCTTCCACAAAGCCCGCAACCGCTTTCTTATTTCATTTTCACGGGCATTATCACCGGGCTCATAGAATTTGGTATTGGCCAGGGCTGCGGGCATAAATTCCATATCGGCAAAGTTGCCGGGGTGGGCGTGGGCATATTTATAGCCCTGGCCATAGCCCTCATCCTTCATCAGCCGGGTTGGGGCATTGCGCAGGGCCAGGGGGATGGGCAGGTCACCGGTTTCGGCCACTTTTTTGCGGGCTGCCTTAATTGCCCTGTAGCTGGCATTGCTTTTGGGTGAAGAGGCAAGATAGGTGACGGCCTGCGATAAAATGATCTCAGCCTCGGGGTAGCCAATTACATTCACTGCCTGAAAGCAACTGCTGGCCAGCACCAGGGCGGTGGGGTTGGCGTTACCGATGTCTTCGGCCGCCAGGATCAGCAACCTGCGGGCAATAAATTTCACATCTTCGCCCCCTTCAATCATCCGTGCCAGGTAATATAAAGCGGCATTGGGGTCACTGCCCCGGATGGATTTGATAAAGGCCGAAATAATATCATAATGTTGTTCCCCGGCTTTATCGTAGAGGGCAATGCGTTGCTGTGCCAGGGAAATAAGCTTGTCGTTGGTTACTTCCAGGCTGTCTCCGGTGGCGGCATCGGCTACCAGCTCAATTAAATTATACAGTTTGCGGGCATCGCCCCCGGCCAGGTTAAACAAGGCTTCTTTTTCTTTAAAAACCACCTTCTTCTTTTTTAGGGCAAAATCTTCGGTCAGGGCTTTTTGCAGCAGCACTTCCAGATGCGCCCGGGTTAATGGTTTGAGGGTATAAACCTGGCAGCGGGAGAGCAGGGCTGAGTTAACCTCGAAAGAGGGGTTTTCGGTGGTAGCGCCTATCAGGGTAATGGTGCCTTTTTCTACTGCCCCCAGCAGGGCATCCTGCTGCGATTTGTTGAACCGGTGGATCTCATCAATAAATAAAATGGCCCGGGCCAGCCGGGTGGCTTTGTTGATTACCTCGCGTACATCTTTTACCCCGGCCGATACCGCACTGAGGGTAAAAAAAGGCGATTTTACCTCGTTGGCAATAATGTTGGCAATGGTGGTTTTACCTACTCCGGGCGGGCCCCAGAGAATCATGGAAGGGATATGGCCGCTGGTAATTACTTTCTTCAATACCCCGTCTGGCCCCAGCAGGTGCTCCTGGCCGGCCAGGTCGCCAATGCTTGCCGGCCGCAGGCGCTCGGCTAAAGGTGTTTTCGAATCGAACAATGTCTGGCAATTATAATTATTCCCCTAATGTCGTAATTTCGCGAGAATTCTATGCCATCCAAGCTGAAAATACATGCGGCACTCCTTACCGTAGGCCTGATTTACGGGGCCAATTACAGTATTGCCAAAGTGGTGATGCCGGCTTATGTCGGCCCGTTCGGGGTAATTTTTATCCGGGTGATAATCGGTGCCTTGCTGTATTGGTTTATCGGCTACCTGCAAGGCGGGGAAAAGATAAAATATAAGCGCGACTACCTGCGCCTGCTGGGCCTGGCGGTTTTTGGTGTGGCGGTTAACCAATTGATGTTCTTTAAAGGCCTGAGCCTGACCACGCCCATCAGCGCTTCGGTCATTATGACTTCGTCCCCGATTACCGTACTGGTGGTGTCGTATTTTGTTTTAAAAGAACGGATTACACTGAACAAAATAGTGGGCATTGCCCTGGGGGCCACCGGGGCCATTCTGCTGATAGGCATTGACGGCTTTACCTTATCAAGCGAAACTTTTTTGGGTAACTTATTTATCCTGATTAATGCTGTTTCCTTTAGTGTTTATCTGGTCTTTGTGAAACCGCTGATGATGCGCTATAAGGCCATCACCATTATTAAATGGGTGTTTTTGTTTGGCATGCTGATGGTCCTGCCCTTCGGGTTCGGGGAGTTTAGCGAGGTGGCCTGGGCGGACTTGCCGGCCGATGCCTGGTGGTCGTTGGCCTATATTGTCATCGGTACCACTTTTCTGGCCTACCTGCTCAACACCTGGGCCCTGCACTATGTCAGCCCCTCTATTGTGGGCTATTATATCTATCTGCAACCCTTGTTTTCTGCTTTTATAGCCCTCAGCTTCCGGGGGGATAAGCTTACCCTGCCCGAGGTACTATATGCCTTGCTGATTTTTACCGGGGTATATCTGGTGAGTGTGCGTAAAACCCGGGGGCAACCCTAAAGTAAATTGCCCGGTTAATATTTTGGCTGGGTAAAAAATTAGGCCGAGTTTTATGTCAGCAAATGAAGAGCATCAGGGACATAGTGCTGGCGTTATCCAAAGACCATATCAAAGGGGTGCGTAAATCGTTTTACCGGGAGAACGATAAGGTGGCCCTGCTTTTTGAGTTGCTGCTCAATAACGCTTCTGATGAGGCCATCAAAAGTGAGTTGAAGCTGGGCCCCAATGCCTATACTACCCTGCGTTCCCGGTTAAGGACAAAAGTGCAAAATTACTTAGTGCGGCAGTCAGACAGCCCCAGGGCCGATGTACTGAACAAATTGCTCAGCATCGAGGATATCATGTTTACCGAGCAGCCGGTGGTGGCCCTGGCCACGTTGAAAAAGCTGGAGCGGGAGCTGACCAAATACGATTTGTCGAATGAGCTGACCATCGTTTACAAATACCTGAAAAAGCTGCACCTCAACACCCACGAATATTTTCATTACTCCAAGTTGTATAACCGCCATGTTGCCTATAGCCTGGCCTTAGATAAGGCGGAAGACCTGCTGGCCAAGTATTTTGTTGAGTACGGGCTATACTATGTGATGGGCGACACCTCCAAAAAAATGGCGCTGACAGCCCTGTTTGAGGAGATGAAGAATGTTTGTGCCTTGTACCAGTCGCACCGGATGTTTGTTTACCTCGCTGCCTTGCAGGTTTTTCATTGTTTATATGTGGATGAAGAAGCGTACGATAAGTACCAATTGCAACCGGTAGAAGATGTACTGGCCGGGGTTGAGGATATTTTTAAGCGCTACCCGAAGGATGGTATTTATAAGCATTTGCACCTGTTGTTTAAATACATCCGCTTCGCCTATTACCACAAACACGGGATAACAAGGAAAGCGCAGGTAGTACTGGATGAAACCAACAGCCGGATTCCGGAGTTCTTAATCCATTATGAAAACTATGGTTTTCCGGCCCAGGTGCTGATTGCCAAACTGCAGTGGAAGCATTTTGATTATACGTTGGGCTTGTCGGCCAGGGAAGACCGCCTGTTTGGCGGGTTTCAGGTAGCCAATTGCAGCCAGCCGGCCAAAGTGGTTTACTTTATTTACCGGGCGCTTGCCTGCTATCATATTGGCGAATATGCCGAGGCGGCCAAATGGTTGTTTAAACTTACCAATGAAGTAGGCTTTAAAGAGCACTATCATCTGCAATTAGAGGTTAAATGCCTGACGGCCTTCATGAAATACCTGCAGCAGGACAGGGTGTTGTTCAAGCAGAACCTCACTTCGGCCCAACGGGTTTTACGGATCATCGGGGCTGAAAATGCCCCACATCTGCAAGTGTTTGTTAAGTTGTTGAGTATCCTCAATAGCGACAACCAGGCGGACAAACCACAAAAAATCGGGGTGCAAATTGAAAGGCTGCAACAATTTCACCCGCTCAGGTTTCAGCCGGTTTTGTACTTACAGTTAGATCAACGGTTTGTGCAGGAGATCGTTTAGCTGGGCTTCAGCCGCTCCAGGTTTTCCTGGGTGAGGGGCTTGTTGATGTACTTTTTCACATACTCGTACTTTTTCGACTTATTGACATCAGCCGGGCTGATGGAAGAAGTGAGCATTACCACACTACAATGTTTTTTGGTTTCTTCTTCCAGTTTTTCAAACTCATCCAGGAACTGAAACCCATCCATCAAGGGCATATCAATATCTAAAAAAATCATTTCCGGCAATACGTTTTTGCCTGTATCGCGCAGTTTTTCCATGTTTTTCAGGAACTCGATGGCACTGCGGGCCCCGGTGTGGGTGTATATGTGCTCCGTGATACCGGAGGCTTCAATCATTTTCTGGTTAATAAGATTATCGATCTCGTTATCATCGATAAGCATTACGGCATAATATTTTACTTTGGCCATTGTTAATCTTTTAGAGTTCCCAATTTAGGGCTAAATGAGAATAATACCAATAATCTATGAAAATATTGCGCTGGTAAAACCGGCCATCCTCAATAAATACTAAAATAAATAGCCTCAGCGCAATATTTTCACTATTACCTCAGGAATACGGCTAAAGTTCAAATTTTATTCCCTGGGCCAGGGGCAAATCGGTGCCATAATTGATGGTGTTGGTTTGCCGCCTCATGTAAATTTTCCAGGCATCGGAGCCCGATTCACGGCCGCCCCCGGTTTCTTTTTCACCGCCAAAGGCCCCGCCAATTTCAGCCCCGGAGGTGCCAATATTAACATTGGCAATGCCGCAGTCAGAGCCGGCAGCCGAGAGGAACAACTCCATCTCGCGCATATTGGTGGTCATAATGGCTGAAGACAACCCCTGAACGACACCGTTTTGGTAGGCAATGGCTTCTTCCAGGGTTTTGTATTTAATCAGGTATAAAATCGGGGCAAAAGTTTCCGTTTGCACGATCTCGTAGTGGTTTTCCACCTCCATGATAGCCGGCTTTACATAGCAGCCCGACTCATAACCTGTACCGCTGAGGACGCCACCGGCAACTACTACCTTGCCGCCTTGTTCAACGGCCGCTTGCAGGGCGTTCTCATATAACCTCACCGCATCGTGGTCAATCAAAGGCCCAACGTGGTTGGCCTCGTTCAACGGATTGCCGATTTTAAGCTGAGCGTAGGCCTTTTGCAGTTTGGTTTTGGCTTCATCAAATACCGCTTCATGGATGATCAGCCTGCGGGTGGTGGTGCAGCGCTGACCGCAGGTGCCTACCGCCCCAAACAGGGCCCCAACCAGGGTCATTTCGAGGTCGGCATTTTCGGTAACAATGATGGCATTATTGCCGCCAAGCTCCAGCAGGGCCCGGCCCAGGCGGGCGCCCAGGGCTTTGCCTACCTCTTTGCCCATGCGGATAGAACCGGTAGCCGACACCAGGGGTACCCGCTTATCGTGGGTCATCAGTTCGCCTATGGCCCGGTCACCGTTAATCAGGCAGGAAACGCCTTCGGGCACATTGTTTCTGGCAAACACCCCGGCAATAATATGCTGGCAGGCAACGCTGCACAAAGGCACTTTTTCCGAAGGTTTCCAGAGGGTTACATCACCACATACCCAGGCAATCATGCTGTTCCATGACCAAACCGCTACCGGGAAATTAAAAGAAGAGATAATCCCCACAACACCCAGCGGGTGATATTGCTCGTACATCCTGTGGTTGGGCCGTTCGGATTGCATGGTCAGGCCATAAAGCTGGCGCGACAGACCTACGGCAAAATCACAGATATCGATCATCTCCTGCACTTCGCCCAGGCCTTCCTGGTAGGATTTGCCCATCTCATACGAAACCAGTTTGCCCAGCGGTTCTTTATACTGGCGCAGGGCCTCCCCGATCTGCCGTACTACCTCGCCCCTTTTGGGGGCCGGCACCAGGCGCCATTCTTTAAAAGCTGCCTGGGCTTTTTGTACTACCTGTTCGTATTCTTCGGGGGTGGTTACGGTAACTGTACCTACCGTTTTGCCATCGGCCGGGGACACCGAGACCAGCTTTTCCGGCCCGGATTCCAGCCATTGCGAACCGGTAGAAACCCCGGCATTATGCCCTTGCACACCCAACTCCGCCAGTGCTTCTTTGATGCCAAATTGATCTGTCATGATAGTGATATTTTTGTTGGCAAAGCTAAGTCTATTTCCCGATAAATTCACCATTCGGGCTACGGATAACCGGCCTCATTTTGCCGGCAGTTTTTGTTATCCTTCAGGCATAAAAAAAGAGGAGCCTGCAGCCAGACTCCTCTTTACTACGGGGCAGCCCCGGTTACCAGTCAACCGAATAATACGATTTGGTACCATCGGGGAATACCCCGAGGAAAATCACCCTTTCCCCTTTTTTGTGTGCCATGACACGCTTCAGATCGTTAAGTGAATTGATCTTTATTTTATCAACATGGGTGATGATAAAGCCTTTGTCAATGCCGGCTGCCGCCCATTTCCCTTCGCCAACTTCAATAAGCTTTACCCCGCCATCAATATTCAGGCGTTTTTTCTCCTGCTGAGATATCTCTTCAAATACCGAACCCTCGATGGTTGCTTCGGTAACTTTTTTAACCACAGACGTTGTGCCACTGAAATTATGCAGGGTAGCGGTAACGGTTTTCTCTTTGCCATCGCGCAGCAAAACCACCTCCACTTTGTCGCCCGGGCGGTGGATGGCGACTAACTCCTGCAATTGTGAACTGGTGCGCACCTGGTGGCCGTCAACTTTAATAATTACGTCATGGGGTTTAATTCCGGCTTCTTCCGCGCCACTGCCTTCGTTTACCTCCACTACATATACGCCTTCAACGATATCCAGGTTCTCTTCTTTGGAGAGGTCAGCCGACAGGTCGCGTATCTGGATGCCCAGCAACCCGCGCTGTACTACGCCAAACTCCAGCAGATCGTCAATCACTTTTTTTACCAGGTTTACCGGCACGGCAAAAGAGTAGCCGGTATAGCTGCCGGTAGAGGAGGCAATGGCGGTGTTGATGCCCACCAACTGGCCGGAGGTGTTGATCAGCGCCCCGCCCGAGTTGCCGGGGTTTACGGCCGCATCGGTTTGAATGAACGATTCGATCTGCAGGTTGTTCTCATCGCGCAGGATGCCGATGTTCCTGGCCTTGGCGCTGACAATGCCGGCCGTTACGGTAGAGGTTAAATTAAACGGGTTGCCTACGGCCAGCACCCACTGGCCAACCACTACCTCATCGGAGTTGCCGTAGGGCAAAAACTCCAGGTTCTCTTCCTCTATTTTAATCAGGGCCAGATCGGTGGTGGGGTCGGTGCCAATTACTTTGGCGGTATAGCTGCGGTTGTCTTCCAGGGTCACTTTTACTTCGGCTGCATCTTCTACCACATGGTTATTGGTAACAATATAACCGTCATCCGAAACAATTACCCCGGAGCCGCTGGCCATGGCCGGCCCTTGCTGGTACCGGTAAAACCCCTGGGTGATGGTGCGGGAGTCGTATTTTGATTGGATATACACTACACTGTTGACCGCTTTGCTGGCAATGGCGGTGAAGTCAAGGTTTACCGGTACGGTCTCGCTGTACTTCGAGGCCACCGTTTGTACAATTTGTTGCTGGCGCTCCTGGATTGAATTGTATGCCGGAGTGGCCTCCGGTTCAAGGGTCTTATAGCCCCCGATGGCAATGGCGCCCCCAAGGATGGCGGCTGCAAAAATGGCGAAAATGAAATTTCTGTTCATAACCTGAAATGTTTTTTTACTTAACTACGCAAAACAGACCATTCTGTTGTGCGGTTTGGGAATTAATTCATGTTTCCCTGGCCGGGCCGAAAAAAGGGTGGACCAAAGCCCACCCTTTTTTAACCTAACGCACAACTCGCTATGCCCAGCACGTTACTTTACTTTGATGTTGGTTTTAACCAGTTTGGTTTCATCTTTAGGGATAACTACCTCAAGAATGCCATTTTTGTAATGGGCTTCAATTTTGTTGAGGTTGACGTTTTCGGGCAACGTAAAGCTGCGGGTAAATGAACCATAACGCGTTTGCACCGACTTAAATGTCTTTTCGGATTTTTCGTCCTTGAATTTGCGTTCGCCACTTACGATCAGCACATTGTCATCTACCTCCAGGTTGAAGTTTTCTTTGTCAAAACCCGGTACGGCAAAGTGCAGCTCGTAACTTTTCTCCGATTCCAATACATCTACCTCCGGCACAAATTTTTGCTCCTGGGTGTTGTCGTATAAAGAATCGTTAAAAAACCTTTCAAGTAATTCACCCATGTTGGTAGGGAAATAACTTGTAGCTCCGTTTCTGTATCTTACTATGCTCATGACTTTAAATGTTTTAGTTTTCAAGATCAATTCTGCCCAGCATACAATCAAAATCGTACCAAAAGGGTTTGTAGCTTATTTTTCAACAAATAACCAGACAAAATGACATTTATTTTGACTATAAGAAAGAATACTATGCCAATATGGCGTAATTCTGTGTTTATCCGGTATTGGCCCGGAAGATTTTCATGGATAGTTGGGCTTAGGTGGCTCGTAATCTTTATCTATATTTGGTGCCGGGTAAAATTTAAAAGACTATGGGGGAACGCATGCAGAAATTTTTTAAGGTGTTGGGGCCGGGCATATTATTTGCCAGTACCTGCATTGGGGTTTCGCACCTGGTGCAATCTACCCGTGCGGGGGCTGATTATGGCTTTGCCCTGTTGGGGGCCATTGTTTTAGCCAATGTATTGAAGTACCCGTTTTTTGAGTTTGCCGTGCGTTATACCAGTGCCACGGGCGTTAGCATTATTGATGGTTACGCCCGCAAAGGCCGGTGGATTGTGTGGGCCTATTTTTTGTTGTCTATCCCTTCGATGGTTATTGTAACGGCTGCCGTAACCTTTGTTACAGCAGGCCTGTTGGGCAACCTGTTGGGTATCTACTTGCCTACGGATGTGTGGGCGGTGATCATCTTTATTATCTGCGTAGCGGTATTGGCAATTGGTAAGTACAGGTTGCTGGACAACCTGTTGAAACTGGTGGGGCTGGTGTTACTGATCTCCACCCTTGTGGCCTTTGTAAGCGCGGTGGTGCACGGGCCGGTGGCCAAAGCCCCTGATTTTGTACCGAAGGAACTTTACTCTGTTACCGGTATTATGTTTGCCATTGCCCTGATGGGCTGGATGCCTACGGCCGTGGATATCTCTACCTGGACCAGCCTGTGGTCCGAAGCCAAGGCTAAGACTACCGGTTACCGCCCAACCCTGCGGGAAAGCCTGGCCGATTTTAATTTTGGCTATTGGGTTACTGCGGTGTTATCGCTATTCTTTTTAACCCTGGGGGCCAATATTATTTATGGTACAGGCACCGAGTTGTCCAACAGCTCGGCCGGGTTTGCCAGCCAGTTAATCAGGATGTTTACTACGGCTATTGGCCAATGGAGTTATACCATTATTGCGGTGGCAGCGTTTTCTACTATGTTCTCCACCACCATTACCGTGGTTGACGGTTACGGCCGTTCGATGAACCGGACCTTTAAGCTCATGTTTAACGACTCTGCTGCGGCTGATAGCCGGCAAGCATACATTGTCTGGACTTTGCTGATCACGATTGCTGCCTACTGGGTTATTTCCCACTTTTTAAACAACTTAAAAAACCTGGTTGACCTGGCCACTATTTTATCGTTTGTGGTAGCCCCGTTGGCCGGGCTGTTGAATTATATTGTTATTAAGTCGGCAGAGGTGGAACAGGCGTACCGGATGCCGGGATGGTTAAATGCGTTAGCCATTGCCGGGTTGGTTTTCCTGACGGTGTTCACGCTGATTTTCTTTATGGTGTGGTTTATGCCGGATTGGTTTGCGCAGACATTTTTATCGTAGGCAGGGCTTCGCCTGCCCGGTAGCTATGCTTGCGCTGGCTTGTAGTTGAAGGGTAATTTTTGCCATTAATCCTGATGTTCCGGGGGGCTCAGGATCATCAGCCCGTGGCCGGAAAATTCTTGTGAATTTTCCGGGTTAATTCTTTATAAACTTTTGTGAAAATCAATGCATTTGCTAATATTGCAGTCCCGTTTGCGAAGGCAGCGGCAAAAGACAATACTATTCCTCAGTAGCTCAGTTGGTTAGAGCACCTGACTGTTAATCAGGGAGTCGTTGGTTCGAGCCCAACCTGAGGAGCCATGAAGTAGCGCTGTGCTTAGAACAC
>JALSJF010000001.1 GCA_026989505.1 Cyclobacteriaceae bacterium | reverse complement strand
CTAATGACAATTCTGGGTTTAAAATTTTCCCCAACCCCTAAGAAAAATAAAAAACGCCACCCACAAGCCAAGACTAAAAGGCAATATTACAAATGGACAATGACACCGAAACTCAATACTGACAATGGTTTACAGATACGAAGGACAAAGAACACCAGCTGCCAACATTGTATAAAAGCAATAGCGGGTGAAACAGTAAATTTGAGGTTCGTGCAATTAATAAACTTTAGTACCAGCCTGCCGGGCTAATCCATCCTCATGGTCAGCACCGGTCTCTTGGAGTGGCTCACCATTTCCTTGGTTACGCTGCCTTCAAGCAATTTACGGAAACCGGTATGGGCCGAGGTTGACATGGCCACAATGCCCCCTTCAACCTTAGCGGCAAACTCCCGGATGCCCTCCTCTTCTTCGGTATGGCTGTACACATGGGTTTCGTAATTTATTAACCGGTGTTCCGCGGCATAGTCTTCCAGTCTGGCCAGGGCAAGGTTATCCGGCAGAAAGTTTTGCGGGGTATTAATCCTGATGAGGTAAATTTTGGCCTTAAACACCTGTTGAAACTCTTTAATTACCCCGATCAGGTTGGTTTCCTTATTTTCAGTGGTGGTGGGGAAAACAATCTTTTTAAAAGCTTCGGCCGGCACCACCTGGTTTACCGCAAGCACCGGGCAACTTACCTTGCGGATTATTTTATCCGTATCGGTACCCAATAAAATATCATTCATGCCCCAGGCGCCCTTAGTGCCCATCACCAAAAAATCAAACTTTTCATTTTCAACAAATTCAATAATCTGCCGGTTAACACTGCCTATGCGGATATAGCGTTCAACAGCAATTTCATCGGTGGTGTCCAGGCCATGTACGGCCAGGCTCCGGTTAAGGTTTTGCTGGGCCAACTTCAGGCCTTCATGGATAAACAAGGCATCGGAAAGGGTGGTGTCTGCGGTAGCCGAAAACGAATCACGGCTCGCTACTTCCAGCACATGCAGCAGCACCAGGGTAGCCTTAAAGGCTTTGGCGATAGGAATGGCCGTTTGAATGGCATTTTCAGCCTCTTCAGAGAAATCGGTAGGGATAAGTATCTTTTGCATAAGTTTTGGGTTTGTGAGCACAAGATAAGCATTACCGGCAAAAAATTAACCCGGAAAATTCATAAAAATTTTTTTATCCACGGGATCGTTGATGCCGGGGCCCTGGAACATGGGGGCTAACCCGGAACAAGTAAGGTGGCTTCAGGTGTTGCGGGCTATCAGCATCTCGGTGATGCCATCCTTCAGGCCTACATTGGGCACCCGAATATTTTCGGTGCCGGCCGCGGCCATGGCCGTCAGGTAAATCTCGGCTGCAAAGGGCAATACATCGGCCCGGTCCTCGCGTAAACCCATGTTTTCGATACGCTGGTTAATCGACAAACGGTTAACCTTATCAACTATCTGCTGCAACTGGGCAACGGTCTGCAGGTTTTCTTTTTGGGCCAGCAACAGCTTTTGTAAGGTACGGATATTGCCCCCTGTTGCAATGGTAGCAGCAAAGGGCGCCATTTTATTTTCGCTGACCCAGGTCTTCATCGCCTCCCAGGTAGCCGGCAAATCTTTGCCCTGCATATTGCGCACCGAGCCCAGCTTAAACGATTTGCGGGCATAGCTGCGCTTATCCTGAATCATGTTAATCTCCGTACTGCCTCCCCCGACATCAATATGCAAAAAATGGCCTTCGGTCAGCTTTTTATGGACCGCCAGGCCAAGTAACTCGGCCTCCTTCTCCCCGGAAATCATTTCAATATGCAAGCCGCTTTTTTCGTAAGCCCGTTGCACAATACGTTCCCCGTTGATTGAATCGCGCAGGGCAGACGTAGCGCAGCCATAGGCATCATCAGCTTCATACAAGTCGATCAGGGTACGGAAGGCCAGCATCAGGTTAATAAATTTAATTTCGCTGCGGAAGGTAATCTCCCCGGTACGGAAGGCATCTTTACCGAGGCGTAGCGGAAACCGTATGGATTCCAGGATCTTATAGGCCGGCTCTTTCTTATCCTGCCAGATAATACGGGTTATCTGCAATCTGATGGCATTTGAACCAATATCTATGGCGGCCAGAATCATAGGCTAATGATAGGACAATTGCTTGATGAAGCCAACCCCGGTGGCCATTAATTTACCGCGAGCTTGTTAAATTCGGCAACTTTGGCCAGGGCCTGGTCAAGGTCGGCTATAATATCATCAACATCTTCAATCCCTACCGAAAACCGTACCATATCATCGGTAATACCGGCTTCTTGCCGTGCGGCCGGTGAAATACCGGCATGGGTCATGGAAGCAGGGTGCTGAATCAGGGTTTCCACCCCGCCTAACGATACGGCCAGCAAGGCCAGGGTAACATTATTCATCAAGGTTATACCGGCTTCGAGGCCGCCCTTAACGCCAAAACTCATCATGGTGCCAAAGCCACGCATCTGCCTAAGGGCCAGTTCCCTTTGCGGAAAAGACGCTAACCCGGGATAGTTCACCCAACTTATTTGCGGGTGCTTTTCTAACCATAAGGCAATTTTGCCGGCACTTTCCTGGGCCTTATCCACCCGCAACGACAAGGTTTTAACGCCCCGGGAAACCATATAGGCCTGGTGCGGGTCCATATTGCCCCCCATCAACACCATGGTTTTGTGCAATCTTTTATACAGCTCTTCTTCTTTGGCCACCAGGGCCCCGCCCACTACATCGGCATGGCCATTGATAAACTTGGTGAGCGAGTGCAGGACGACATCAGCGCCCAGGTCGAGGGGCTTTTGCAGATACGGGCTGCTGAAGGTATTGTCCACTACCGTGATGATGTTGTTGGCTTTGGCTACCTGGCAGGCGGCCGCCAGGTCGGTGAGTTCCATGGTGGGGTTGGCCGGGGTTTCCAGGTAGAGCATTTTGGTCTGCGGCTGTATGGCCTCTACGATATTTTCGATCCGGGAGGTGTCCACGAAAGTGGATTCGACACCAAAATCGGCAAAAATACTTTCCATTACCGCCCGGCTGGGGCCATAAACAGCGCTGGATGAAATCATGTGGTCGCCCTGTTTGAGGAGGGCAATATAAGCCGTGGTTACCGCAGCCATCCCCGAAGCCAGTACCACCGCCCCAAAGCCGTTCTCCAGCTCCGCCAGCTTATCTTCGAGGGCCTTAAGGGTAGGATTGGCCACCCGGGTATAGATGTACCCGGCAGCCTTGCCGGCAAACAAATCTGCCCCGTGGGCCGCACTCTTAAACGAGAAGGTAGACGTTTGATAGATGGGGGTAACCGCACTGCCAAACGCATCGGGCTGATCGCCAGCGTGTACCAGCTTAGTAGCAAACCCTTTATCTTTAGTATTCATGTTGTTGCATTCCTATGTTCCGGCAAAAATATGTATTTAATAGCGGAATATATGTGATTTTGGTTGCTTTGCAAGCCCGGTGCAGGGTATTTTAGCAACACATAATAGATTTGATACCATGAGCAGATTATTGTATGTGGTGCTGGTAGTTATGTCACTCACTGCCTGTACCTCCGTTACGGAAAAACAAAAGGCCCGGCTGGATTATCAGGTACAGACGGAAATGTATAAAACCGCCCATTGTGAGCCCGAAACCGATGCCTGCCTGATGGCCTCCATAACCTACCCCAGGTTTACCAAAGGTGATTCACTGGCGGTGCTTTTGGCCAACCGCATTATAAAAAACTCTATTCTGGATGCCCTTGGCATGGGGGAGGCGGAAGGAACTACGGACTTTGGGATTACCGGGGCCCTGGCCGAACTGGACAAGGAGTTTGTGCAGCTAAAGCGAGATTTTAACACGTATAGTACCGGCTGGAGCATTGAAATAGACAGCCGCGAACTTTACCGGTCTGACACCATGCTGGTGTTGGAGGTAAACTACATGGTCTTTACCGGGGGCGCCCATGGCAACCATACCACCCGGTACTTCAACTTTCACCGGCATACCGGCCGGTTGGTGTCTTTACCGGCTTTTGCCGGCAACCTCAACGATTTCACCTCCCGGGCTGAGTTTGTTTTCCGCAAAACGTACCACCTGCCGGCAGAGGCTACCTACGAAGAGGCCGGCTTCAGTTTCCTTGGCAACACGTTTACCCTGCCCGCCAACTACGCTTTTCTGGGCGATTCGCTAAGGCTGCATTATAATCCGTATGAAATCGCCCCTTATGCGGCCGGTGATTTTACCATTACGGTGGCCGTAGAGTAAGGGCTACTCCCCCTGGTTGGCTTCCGGTACCGGCTGGTAGTTAAAAAGGCCTTTTTTCTTGATCTCGCTGGCCACTTTGTGGGGTACCATAGCCTCCCAACCCTCTTCATGGTTATGGATCATCTCCAATACATTGTCGGAGATAATATGCAGGTTTTTGGCTTCCACGTTTTTCACCGCCTCCAGCTTGTTATTGTCAATCAGGTATTGCAGCAGGCTTTTTTGATGCTCAGGCAGTTCAAATTCATCCAGGCCAATGATGTTTTCACCATCCTCGGCCAGGGTGGGATAGACATAAAATTTCACATTCCGGCCAAAAAGAATGCCAAAGGCCTCCAGTATCCCGCCTTTCAGGTCGGTGTAGTATTTTTCATCAAACACACTCTGCAGGTTCGACAGGCCAAGGATAAGGGCAATTTTTTGGTCTTTATTGAGGCGGGTGAGGTGACGCACCAGGCGGTAGTACTCCTGGTAATTGGAAATCATCACATTTTGCCCTAATGAACAAAGTAAATCAACCCGGTGCAGGAAATCCTGTTGATCAATGATGCCATCGCCCTGCAAATCGCTGAGGGTAAGCTCGGTGAGCACCATGATGTTCTCCTTTTTAACATCGGGTTCCTTTTTAAACATTTTTCTGCCGGCAAACAGCATATCTACATTTACGTGGGTTACCGGCCGGAAGCGCCCCCGCAGAACAATGACATTCTTCTTATACAAGGCTTCCGAAGGTTGCAACACATTGCCGGCCGGCCCGAACATGGCCGCCCGGGTCATGCCGTTCTTTACCAGCTTCAGGGCCATCAGGCGGTTATCTACATGGGTGAAGTCGGGGCCTTCCAAACGAAACATATCAACTTCCACCCGGCCCTTCCACATATTGTCGGTCAGGGAGATAAGGATTTCTTCCGGATCGGAGTAGTAAATGCAGGCGTAGATCAGGTTGACACCAATCATACCGATTACCTCCTGCTGCCAGTGCGGGTCGCGGTCTTTCAGAATAACATGGATCACGCATTGGTTGGTAGGGGCCTCGGGCCGCAACTGAAAACGGAAGCCTACCCAGCCATGCCCCCGGTTGGTACGGGCATAATTAATGGTTTCTACGGTGTTGGCAAAAGCAAAAAACGAGGTGTCTTTCTCGCGCTGTTTCAGCCGGGTTTCCAGCAGGTCGTACTCACGGTCAAGCATGCGTAACAAACGTTCCTCACATACATAGCGGCCTACCTTGCCATAAATGGCATCGCTAAACGACATATCATAAGCCGACATGGTTTTGGCGATGGTTCCGGAAGCGCCCCCGGCCTTAAAAAAATTAGCGGCTACCTCCTGCCCTGCCCCTATTTCGGCAAAAGAACCGTAGAGCGACCGGTCGAGGTTAATGCGCAGGGCCTTTTCTTTTATGGTGAGCTTTCTCTCTTCCAGCATGGCAATTATTTACGGCAAAAATACGGCCTTTACCCCATATTAAGCCGATTTCTACCGACAAAAAAATTATCACGAAATCTTGTTCGGTGATGATTTTTCTGTTTAAGATACTTTGCTTAAATTACTGCCCGATAACCAAAACCACGATCATGGACGTACTGGATTTTATTACCATTCTGATTATTCTGGCAGCATTTTTTCTGCTGATGAACGTAAAATACCTTAAACTGCCCTCTACCATAGGCTTAATGATTATGGCCCTGAGCCTGTCCCTGTTTATCATTTTCGGGGAGGTTATTTTCAGCGCCCTGAAACTGCTGGCCACCGACCTGATGACCGAGTACGATTTCTCCAGGGTGCTGTTTCAGGTAATGCTGAGTTTTCTGCTGTTTGCCGGGGCCCTGGAAATGGATTTGGGCAAGTTGGGAGAAGAAAAATGGATGATCCTTATTCTGGCCACCCTGGGGGTACTGATCTCCACTTTTGTGGTAGGCTCTATTATGTTTTATGCCTTGCCTTTTGTTAATATTCAACTTGATTTCATTTACTGCCTGTTATTCGGTGCCCTGATTTCCCCTACCGACCCCATTGCCGTACTGGCGATGATTAAAAAATCGCGGGTATCCAAAAACCTTGAATCGCAAATTGCCGGGGAATCCTTGTTTAATGACGGTATCGGAGTAGTAGTGTTTTTAACCATCCTGCACATAGCCATGTCGGGCAATAGCGGCCATGTAGATTTTGGTGAAGTAGGCTTGCTGTTCGGCCAGGAAGTGATAGGAGGCATAGCCCTGGGAGCCATCTTCGGCTACCTCGGCCTGCGCCTGCTCATCTTAATTGAAAACGAGTACACCGAGATTGAAGTGCTGGTCACCCTGTCAATGGTGCTGGGTGGGGCCAGTATTGCCGAAACCCTGCATGTATCGGGGCCGCTGGCGATGGTCACCATGGGCTTGTTTGTAGGCAACAAAGGGCGCAGCAGCGAACTTGCCGATGCCGCAGGGGAATACGTGTATAAATTCTGGCACCTGATGGACGAGGCCATGAATGCTATCCTCTTCATCCTGATTGGTATGCAGATCATTGTTATCCACTGGAAAGTTGATTTTATCTTAGCTGCCTTGATTGCCATTGTAGTGGTGCTCTTCGCCCGCCTGGTAGGTGTTGGCATACCGGTAACACTATACCGGTTAAAAGCAAAAGTGCCCAAATACACCATCCGTATTCTTACCTGGAGCGGCCTGCGGGGCGGCATTTCCGTGGCGCTGGCGCTTTCGATGTATGAATATTATAAAAACGGCACCATGAGTGAAGATACGGTTAACCTGATCACCGTGATGACCTACTGTGTGGTGCTGTTCTCCATTGTAGTGCAGGGGCTTACCATCGGCAAACTGTTTGCCAAGGCAGAAAGCAATACGCCCGGCCCACCGGCCGAAAAAAATACTCCGGAATAATGGTAAATTCGGGCTAAAGCAGTGGCTGTAAGGTAAATTCGGTATATTTAAGTTTATTGTTGCGCCTGACAACCAACTCGATTTTCCCCTGTTGATGAAAAAATGCCTGGCGGATTTCAGCCGGCTGCATAGTGGTAAC